>CANCCE010000011.1 GCA_947374505.1 Comamonadaceae bacterium
CACGAAAAGCCTCGGGGAACTGCATCGAAATACTCAAACGGTTTTCAAGCAGGTAACCCAAACCTGATGGCGCTTGCGTGCGCTGCGAGACCACCCACCAGTTGCCGTCAGGGCCACGCGCCAAGTCAAACGCGGCAATATGCAAAAATTTGCCACCCGCCGGCTGACTGCCATGCATGGGGCGCAAATAGCCGGGGTGACCTTGGACCAAAGCGGCGGGCAACAGGCCTAGCTTTGGCAACGTTTGCGCGCCATAGACGTCGGCCATGATGCGGTCAAGCAAGCGCGCCCTTTGCGCCACACCGACTTCAATGCTGGCCCAGTCTTGCGGCGTCAACAGCATGGGGAACAGGTCCAGTGCCCATGGCCGCTGGGGTCCGTCGGCATCGGCGTAGACGTTGTAGGTGACGCCGTTGTCGCGGATCAATCGCTGCAAATTAGCGTTGCGGTGGTTCAGGTCGGAAAAACCAGTCGTACCGAGCTGGGTGAAAAACGCATGCCAGGCGGGCGCCAGTTGGGCGGGGGCCTCGGGCATTGTGCTTGCTGATGACTCTATCGACTGCGATTGACCTTGGCTCTGGGATTGCCCCTGACTTTGCGTTTGGCTCTGACCAGCGAGACCGATCGGTCCTGGCAACGGGTTTTGCGGCGTCCCAGATAAAAGCTTGGGCATCGCTGCCGGGCGTTCTGAGACCGCCCCTCGAAGCTCGTCAAAATGACCTGCCCCCGCCGGCGGCGCGAGGGCCAGCGCCAGATCGGCGACTGACTCCAGCGCGGCGGCAGCGAACAGTGACGGGTTGTTGTTTTCCACGGGGCCCTCAGTATGCCTTTAGCGCAGGTCCAAAGTGAAAGGGAATTCGCGACTGACCTCTTCTTTTTGCACGCGCATTTTCCCGGGCGTGTGACCGAGCTGGAAAAACCGCATCAAGCGCCGGCTTTCGGCCTCGAAGGAATTGACCGGCAGCGAGTCGTAGCTGAGACCGCCCGGGTGTGACACGTGGTACTGACAACCGCCCAAGGAGCGCTCGTTCCAGGTGTCGACGATGTCAAACGTCAGCGGCGCATGCACGCCAATCGATGGGTGCAAGGCCGATGGCGGGTTCCAGGCTTTGTAGCGCACGCCGCCGACATACTCGCCCACGGTGCCGGTGTTTTGCAGCGGCAGCGGACGGCCGTTGACGGTGATCACGTAACGGTCGCTGTTGAGGCCTGTCACGCGCATCTCGACACGTTCCAGCGAGGAGTCGACATAACGCACAGTGCCACCGGACGAGCCTTCTTCGCCCATCACATGCCAGGGCTCCAGCGCGCCGCGCAAGGTGAGCTCAATGCCGCGTGTCTGCACCTGCCCGATGAGCGGGAAACGGAACTCAAAGTGCGGCTCAAACCAAGCCATCTCGAATGCGTAGCCTTCTTCACGGAGTTCAGCCAGCACGTCCTCAAAGTCCATGCGAATGAAGCTGGGCAGCAAAAATCGGTCGTGCAGCTCGGTGCCCCAACGCGTGAGTTTGTGCTGACCGGGTTTCTTCCAGAAGCGTGCTACCAGCGCGCGCAGCAGCAGTTGCTGTGCAATGCTCATGCGCGCATGCGGCGGCATTTCAAAGGCGCGCAGTTCCAGCAAGCCGAGCCGGCCGGTGGATGAGTCGGGCGAGTACATCTTGTCGATGCAAAACTCACTGCGGTGCGTGTTGCCGGTGACGTCAACCAAGATGTTGCGCAGCGTCCGGTCAACGATCCACGGCGGCATCTCGGCACCGTATTTGGCGCGGTTGTTTTGAATCTCGCGCAGGGCGATTTCAAGCTCGTAGAGTTGGTCGTTACGGGCTTCGTCCACGCGCGGTGCTTGGCTGGTCGGGCCAATGAACATGCCTGAGAAAAGATAGCTCAGCGCAGGGTGGTTGTGCCAGTAGGCGATCAAGCTGGCGAGCAGCTCGGGTTTGCGTAAAAACGGACTGTCAGACGGCGTGGCGCCGCCCATCACAAAGTGGTTGCCGCCGCCGGTGCCGGTGTGGCGTCCGTCGTTCATGAACTTCTCGGCCGACAAATGCGTCTGGTGCGCCACTTCGTACAAAAACTCGGTGTGCTCGACCAACTCACCCCAGTTGTAGGCCGGGTGAATATTGACTTCGATGACGCCCGGGTCGGGCGTGACCTGCAGCATTTTCAAGCGCGGATCGCGTGGCGGCGGGTAGCCTTCCAAGACGATTTTCACGGCCAGTGACTCTGCCGTCGCTTCAATCGCGGCGAGCAGGTCGAGGTAGTCCTCTAGGCGCTCCAGCGGCGGCATGAAGATGTAGAGCGCGCCGGTTTCGCCCTGGCCTTTGACCTTGTCAGGATCGGCCTTGGCTTTGCTGCCGGCTTTCGGACCGTTGGCGCGCTCGGGGTCGCGGATTTCAATGCAGAGTGCTGTGCGGCTCAGCCAAGCGGCTGATTCGTGTGGCTCCGGAAAGCGTGCTGACGGGTCGACTTCTGCCGGTGCCGGGGCTGGTTCAATGGCTTTTGGCTTGTCTGTGAAGGCCACGTTGGGCCTGAACTGTGCGATGCGAGCGGCAATCGTGGGCGCGGCCGTGCGCGTCAAGCGGGCCATGTATTGGGCCAAGACGGTGGCGCTGTTGTGGCGTGTGGGCGGCTCGATAGGCTCGGCTGAGACCGACGGCGCTGCGGCCATGCGGCCGTGGTCTTCGCTGTAGCGTGTCGCGATTTCGGCCGTGGTGGGCAGCGCTTGGCGTGGCGCAAACGGGTCGGTTTCAATCAAGTACGGATAGTCTGTTTCCGAGACCCATGGCACTGAATCAAGGGGCAGCCGGTAACCCATCGGCGAGTCGCCCGGCATCAGGTACATGCGCTCATCGCGGAAAAACCAAGGCCCGGTGGACCAGCGCGGTGTGCTGGCCGCAGCGGCTTCTTCGCGGGCTTTGAGCGGCAGCACATAACCCACCACGGCGTCGAGCCCTTGCATGAAAACACGGCGCAAGCGCTCGCGCTCCATCGGCTCTTCGAGTCGTGCATTGAACGGATCTACATTGACTGGCAAGCGGCGTTCACGCCACAGGTAATACCAAGTGTCTTCGTAGCCGGGGGTGATGTGGCGTGGGCTCAGGCCCAGCTTGGACGCCAGCATTTTGGTGAAGCGGTCGGCGTCGGCGCTGGTGTAGTGGCAGGCGCTGTCGGCTTTTTTGCCGGTTTGACGTTCGTCGGCAAACAGGGCCGGGTTTTGCCACACGGGGTGGCCGTCTTTGCGCCAGAAAATGCTCAGGGCCCAGCGCGGCAACTGCTCGCCGGGGTACCACTTGCCTTGGCCAAAATGCAAGAAACCGCCTTCGCCATATTCAGCACGGAGTTTCTGCACCAGTTCGGTGGCGTAGCCACGCTTGGTCGGACCGAGCGCGTCGATGTTCCATTCAGCGCCGTCACGGTCCTTGGTGGCGACAAAGGTCGGCTCACCGCCCATCGTCAAGCGAACGTCACCGGCGATCAGATCACGGTCAACGACTTCGCCCAGCGCCAACACGGCAGCCCATTGTTCTTCGGTGTACGGTTTGGTGACACGAGGGGACTCATGAATGCGTTTCACGCTCATGTGGTGTTCAAACGTCACTTCACATTCGTCAACGCCGCCTTCAATCGGCGCTGCGCTGGACGGCTCGGGTGTGCAGGCGAGGGGGATGTGGCCTTCGCTGGCCATCAGGCCCGAAGTGGGGTCGAGTCCGACCCAGCCGGCGCCAGGCAAAAACACCTCGCACCAAGCGTGCAGATCGGTGAAGTCTTTTTCGGCGCCGCTCGGGCCGTCAACCGATTTGACATCGGCTTTGAGTTGAATCAAATAGCCCGAGACGAAGCGCGCTGCCAGACCCAAGTGGCGAAAGACTTGCACCATCAGCCAGCCGGTGTCACGGCATGAACCGCAGGCCAGTTCCAGGGTTTCTTCAGGCGTTTGCACGCCCGGCTCCATGCGAATCGCGTATTGGATGTCGGACTGTAATTTTTGGTTCAGGCTGACCAAAAAATTATTCGTCTCGCGCGGCGTCAGGTCGATGCTGTCAATGTACTTTTGCAGCAGCGGCGTGGCCGGCTCAGTCACCAAGTAGGGCGCGAGTTCAACCGCTTGTGCTTCGCTGTACTTGAACGGAAATTTTTCAGCTTGTGGTTCAAGAAAAAAGTCGAACGGATTGAAGACCGCCATTTCGACCACCAGATCGACTGAGACCTTGAAGCCGCGTGCGGCTTCGGGGAACACCAACCTGGCCTGGTAATTGGCAAAAGGATCTTGCTGCCAGTTCATGAAATGACCGCTGGGTTCGATGGTCAGCGAGTACGACAGCACCTTGGTGCGGCTGTGCGGGGCGGGTCGCAGGCGAACCACCTGGGGGCCGAGTTTGACCAAACGGTCATATTTGTAATTTGTGATGTGACTCAAGGCAACATGAATGGACACAAAAGTTCTCGCTTTTAGGGTACAAGGTGGGTGCCGTCTTACTGGCAGGCAAATAGTTCAGTCAATGCTCTGAAATCTTTAAGCAAGAGCCGCGCCAAATCCGATTAAAGCTGAGATTTCAAAGTTCAATTCTTAACCGAGCTAGTGTCGCTTGTGTCGCTGTGATGGCCATCAAGGATTTTTAGTGAATAGCGATTTTTCGCCGACTAAGCGTACCCGCCCCAGCCTGCCGTTGACGCCGATCAGCTTGTTGGTTGGGCTCGTTCTGGGGACTTCCTTGCAGTTGCAGCAGGCAAGTCTGGTGGCTCGCCCTGTTTATATAGGCTGTGTGCTTGCTGCGCTAGTGGTGCTGGCACTCGGGATGTTTTGTCGACGTTCGTCCATGCGGATTGTCATGGTTGTCGCTGCTGGTTTGGCCTTGGGCTTTGGCTCGACGGGTTGGCGCGCTTGTGCATTTGATGCGCAGGCACTGTCCCCAGCGCTGGAAGGGCGCGACATCCAAGTCACAGGTGTTGTTCAAGCCATGCCGCAGCAGGGGGAGGATGCGCTGCGTTTCATTTTAAAAGTTGAGACGGCTACGCTGGAGGCGCAGCCAGTGGTGTTGCCGCCGCAGTTGTCGCTAGGCTGGTATGCCAGCTTTTTCATGGCACCAAGGCCTGATGCTTCGGCGGTCGCCGAGCGGTCACTGGCCTTGTCACCCCATCTGCCGCAGCCGATGCACGCTGGCGAACGTTGGCAGATGACGGTTCACCTGAAAGCCCCGCATGGCAGCAGCAATCCGCACGGTTTTGACTACGAACTGTGGATGTGGGAACAAGGTTTACAGGCCACGGGCTCTGTGCGCGCCGGTGCACGCGACAACCCGCCTGAAAAGTTAAGCGACAGCGTTTCGCACAGCCTGCGATATAGGGTGGAGCGGGCCCGCCAAAGCGTGCGCGAAGCTATCTTTGCGCGCATTGACAGTCCCCAAAAAGCCGGTGTGTTGGCGGCCTTGGTCGTGGGGGATCAGGACGCCATCGAGCGCGCCGACTGGGATGTTTTCAGGGCCACGGGCATTGCCCATCTTGTGAGTATCTCGGGTCTTCACATCACGCTGTTTGCCTGGCTGGCATCGCGCCTGCTGGGGTGGTTGTGGCGGCGTTCAGCTTTGCTCACACCGCGCTTGTGTTTGTCGTTACCCGCGAGCAGTGCGGCGGCTTGGGGTGGGCTGTTACTGGCGGTAGCCTACGCGACATTCTCTGGTTTGGGCTTGCCGGCACAACGCACCATTTTGATGCTTGCCGTGGTGGTGGTCTTGCGCCAAAGTGGCCGGCAGTGGGCATGGCCTCACATTTGGCTGCTGGCCATGGCTGGGGTGGTGGCGTTTGATCCGTGGGCCTTGTTGCAGGCTGGTTTCTGGCTGTCCTTTGTGGCGGTCGGTGTGTTGTTTGCGTCTGATCCTGGCGCGCCATTGTCCGAACAACCGAACGCTGCCGATGCGGCCGCTTTGCGTCCCGCTCGTTGGCGTTGGCTGCCTGATGGCCAAGTGTGGCTGATGCACGCGGCCCGGGTTGTCTGGCGCATGCTGCGAGAGCAGTGGGTCATCACGCTGGCCCTGACGCCGCTGACCTTGCTGCTCTTTAACCAGGTCTCGGTGGTCGGCTTGCTGGCCAATACCGTGGCGATTCCGTTGGTCACCTTGCTGATCACGCCACTGGCTTTGCTGGGCGTTCTCTGGGCGCCGTTCTGGGATGTGGCGGCGGGGTGCATTGGCGTGCTGATGGCGGTTTTGGAAGTCTTGGCGGCTTGGCCGATGGCAACCCTCAGCCAAGCTGCTGCGCCGGTGTGGTGTGCGGCGGCGGGCGTGGTCGGCGGTTTGCTGCTGCTCATGCGGCTGCCGTGGCATTGGCGGGTGCTGGGCGTGCCGCTGATCTTGCCGGTGCTGCTGTGGCAACCACTGCGGCCTGCTATGGGGGAGTTTGAGGTGCTGGCCGCTGACATCGGGCAGGGCAACGCGGTGCTGGTGCGCACTGCCCACCATGCGCTGTTGTACGACGCCGGACCGCGCTTTTCGCGCGACAGCGATGCCGGTGACCGGCTGCTGGTGCCCTTGCTGCGCGCCTTGGGCGAGCGACTGGATCTCGTTGTGCTGAGTCATCGCGACGCCGACCACGTGGGCGGCGCCGCGTCGGTGCTCGCCGCGCAGCCGCAGGCGGCGTTGTCCAGTTCTATGGAAGATGGCAACGAACTTCAGCAATTACGACCGGGGACGCGATGTGAGGCGGGTCAGCGCTGGGAATGGGACGGGGTAGATTTTGAGATGCTGCACCCAGAGCCTGCTGCCTATGCTACCGCGGCCCGCTCCAACACCATGAGTTGCGTGCTGAGGATTGCTGCTGCGAGTTCAGTCAGTGCGCTGCTGGTGGGTGATATTGAAGTGCGCCAAGAGCAGTCTTTGCTAAGGGCGGGGTCGATTCAATCGGATCTGTTGCTGATGCCGCACCATGGCAGCAAAACCTCGTCGAGTGGCAGCTTTTTAGATGCTGTACGACCGCGGCTGGCGCTGGCCCAAGCCGGTTACAGAAATCGCTTCAACCACCCAGCGCTGAAGGTGCTCGAACGTTACCGCGAACGGGGCATCACGGTGCTGCAGTCGGCCCGCTGCGGCGCCGCCACCTGGCGCAGCGCTTGGCCTGCTGAATGGACATGTCAGCGTCAGGAGGGACGGCGTTACTGGCATCACCGTGTACCCGGTGCAGCTCCTGTTTTTACCCAGAAGACTGAATAAATACCTTCTTGTGACGTTTGTTGGCGCATAACTTGCTAAGCTGTTAACGGAGAAAAAATGAGTTGAATTTGCGGAGATATAAGCCCATGAGCCGACCGATGTTTGACGAAATGAACGCCAGCGCCACGAGCGTGCGAACCCACTACGAGAGCTACCAACGCTGGTTGGCCCTGCAGCCTGCCGACGTGATGCAGGACCGCCGGGCCGAAGCCGAAATGATTTTTCGGCGTGTCGGTATCACCTTTGCGGTGTATGGCGACAAGGACGAAGACGGGGCCGGCAGCGAACGCTTGATCCCCTTTGACCTGATTCCCCGCATCATTCCTGCCCATGAGTGGGCCAGCATGGAAAAAGGCTTGGTGCAGCGTGTCACGGCCTTGAACCGATTTATCCATGACGTGTACCACGACCAGGAAATCATCAAGGCCGGGTTGATCCCGGCTGAACAGATTTTCCAGAACGCCCAGTTCCGACCGGAAATGATGGGCGTCGATGTGCCCGGCAACATCTACTCTCACATCAGCGGCATCGATATCGTGCGCGCTCCCAACGCCCAAGGCGAGGGCGAATACTACGTCCTGGAAGACAACCTGCGCGTGCCCAGCGGCGTCAGCTACATGCTGGAAGACCGCAAGATGATGATGCGGCTTTTCCCGGAGCTGTTCAGTCAAAACCGCGTGGCTCCGGTCGCCCATTACCCCGACCTGTTGCTCGAAACTCTGCGCCAAATGGCGCCTCCTGCGACGGCCGATCCGACCGTGGTCGTGCTGACACCCGGCATGTACAACTCGGCGTATTTTGAGCACGCGTTTTTGGCCCAGCAAATGGGCGTCGAGTTGGTAGAAGGCCAAGACCTGTTTGTCAAAGACAACTTTGTTTATATGCGCACCACGCGCGGCCCCAAGCGAGTTGACGTGATCTATCGCCGGGTCGATGACGACTACTTGGACCCGCTGGCGTTTCAGCCGAAGTCAACCCTGGGTTGCGCTGGCCTACTGAACGTCTACCGCAGCGGCAATGTGTCGCTGTGCAATGCGATTGGCACAGGCGTGGCTGACGACAAGTCGATCTACCCATATGTGCCGAAGATGATCGAGTTTTACCTGGGTGAAAAACCGATCCTGAAAAACGTGCCGACCTACATGTGCCGCAACGACGACGACCTGAAATACACCTTGGCCAACCTGAAAGATTTGGTCGTCAAAGAAGTTCACGGGGCTGGCGGTTACGGCATGCTGGTGGGGCCGGCATCAACGAAAGCTGAGATTGAAGATTTCCGCCGCGCGCTGCTGGCCAATCCGTCGGGCTATATCGCTCAGCCGACGCTCAGCTTGTCGACCTGTCCGACCTATGTGGACAGCGGCATTGCGCCGCGCCACATTGACTTGCGTCCCTTTGTGCTCAGCGGCAAAGAGGTGCAGATGGTGCCGGGCGGCCTGACCCGCGTGGCCCTGAAAGACGGTTCGCTGGTGGTCAACTCGTCGCAAGGCGGCGGCACCAAAGACACTTGGATTTTGGAAGACGCGCCCGTGCCCACCAATGGTTCAGCCGCCAATTCGTCGAAGTCTCAATCCCAATCCCAATCCTCGTCGACTTCGCTGTCGGCACTTGCAACCATGGCAGGAAACGTATGACCATGCTTTCCCGCACCGCCGACCATCTTTTTTGGATGTCCCGCTACACCGAGCGCGCCGAGAACACGGCCCGCATGCTCGATGTCAATTACCAGACCTCGCTGTTGCCGCAATCCACCGAAGTGGCGCAAGCTGCTTGGCAGGGTCTGCTCAGTATCAGTGAGCTGAAGCCGGCTTACGCCGCCAAATACGACGGTATCAACATCAACCCGACCGAGGTGATGGACTTCATGGTGCGCGACGAAAAAAATCCGTCCAGCATTATTTCGTGCTTGCAAAATGCCCGTGAAAACGCCCGTGCCGTGCGCGGCTCACTGACCACCGAAGTCTGGGAAACGCAAAACCAGACTTACCTTGAAGTCATCCGCATGCTCAGGGGTAAGAGTGCTGACTTCAAGCGTGACCCGGCCCAGTTTTTTGAATGGGTCAAGTTCCGTTCGCACTTGTCGCGCGGCGTCACACTGGGCACCATGCTGCAAGACGAAGCTTTTCACTTCTTGCGCATGGGTACTTTCCTAGAGCGTGCCGACAACACCGCCCGCCTGGTCGATGTGAAGTTCCATGCCGTTGAGACGGCCATGAGCGGGGTCAATGAGAAAGACCAAGAATTTGATTTCTACCACTGGAGCGCGATTTTGCGCAGCGTCTCTGGCTTTGAGGTGTACCGCAAGGTTTACCGCGACGTCATCAAGCCCGAACTCGTGGCCGAACTGTTGATTTTGCGCCCCGACATGCCGCGCTCCCTACTGGGTTGCCTGAACGAAGTCATGAGCAATCTGGCGATGGTGACAAGTGATCCGCAAAGTGGAACCCTGCGCCGTGCTGGCAAGCTGCGCGCAGACTTGCAGTACTCACGGATCGATGAAATTCTGGCGACCGGTTTGCATGCCTTTTTGACCCAGTTCCTGGACCGGGTCAACGAGATTGGCGCCAACATCAGCCGCGAGTTTCTGGTCCCGAGCACCCACTGAACGCTTTTCTACCAGCGCTGGGCTTGCTGTTAAGGTCGCGGGCATGAAATTGCACATCAAGCACACGACCGACTACCGCTACAGCGAACCACTGCTCTACGCGCTGCAAACTTTGTGGCTGACGCCGCAGAGTGGGCCTGCGCAAACCGTCGATTTTTGGAGTTTAGGCGCACCAGAAAAGCTCTTTCCCCAGCACGACGCCTACGGCAACAGCATTCATTCGTACACCTTCGTCGGCAAAGTGAGCGATGACGTGCGCTGGAGTTTGGTCAACGCGGCAGGGCAGGTGGACACGCTGGGTGTGGCCGAGTTTGTCGACGCACCCAACTTGCCGCATCCCAGTTTCTTCTTGCGCCCGACACACCTGGCGGCACCGCATGCGGTGCTGGCTGAATTCGGTCGGGGCTTTGTCTCACCAGTCGCATCCAACGCCAATGGCAAAGCCGACTTGGCCAGCCTGCTGGCTTTGAGCCAAGGTATTGCTGACCTGGTTTGCTACCAAAAAAATAGCACCAACGTTAGTACCACGGCGCTGCAAGCTTTTCAGGCGGGCGCCGGTGTGTGCCAAGACCAAGCCCATGTGATGGTCGCCGTTTGCCGCAGTTTGGGCATCCCGGCGCGTTACGTGAGCGGCTATTTTTATGCAGCGAACGAACCCGACTTGGCCAGCCACGCCTGGGCTGATGTCTGCCTCGACGTGGCCGGACGGCGATGGGTCAGCATCGACATCACCCATAGCTGCCAGATCGACCAGCGCCACGTGCGCTTGGCCATGGGCACTGACTACGACGCATGCCCGCCGATCAAAGGCGTGCGGCAGGGCGGCGGAGAGGAGTCGATGACGGTGAGGATCACGATTGAGCCGGTTTGAAGGGGCAAGCCTATTTCGCCACGAACCACATGTTGACCTATGAAAATTGATCTGCGCTTAACCGTCCACTACGGCTTGACCATTTTCCTGAGTGCATTTTTGCTGTTTCAGGTGCAGCCTTTGATTGGCAAGATGATCTTGCCGTGGTTCGGTGGCTCGGCAGCCGTTTGGACAACGTGCATGTTGTTTTTTCAAGCGGTCTTGCTGCTGGGTTATTTTTACTCCCACTGGGTGGTGCGTTACTTGAGTCCGTCGCGCCAAAGTCTGGTGCATGGCAGCTTGCTGTTGATCAGTTTGTTGCTCATCCCCATCAGCCCGAGTTTGGGTTGGAAGCCTTTGGGGGCTGAGAACCCTACCTTGCGCATTCTGGGCTTGCTGACCGTGTCCATCGGCTTGCCGTACTTTGTCTTGTCCACCACGGGCCCGCTGCTCCAAGCTTGGTTTGCAAGAGAGCGTTCGGGTCTGGTTCCCTATCGTTTATTTGCCTTGTCCAACTTCGGTTCCATGCTGGCCTTGCTGGCGTATCCGGTGGCGGTAGAACCTGTTTTCCCGACCCTTTGGCAGTCATATTTATGGTCGGCTTTGTATGCCTGCTTTGCTGCAGCTTGCGCGCTCTTGGCCTGGCGTGGGCGCAAGGGTATTCCCATCGTCCAGCCCGCCCCACAAGAAGGTCTCGCACCACGGTGGACTGATAAAACGCTGTGGGCTGCCTTGGCGGCATGCCCGTCTATTTTGATGGTGGCCGATACCAGCTACCTCACCACCAACGTTGCACCCATCCCGATGATTTGGGTGGCCCCTTTGGCCTTGTATCTGTTGTCGTTCATCTTGAGCTTTGAGCGCAGTAGCTGGTACCAGCGCAAGGTTTTTCTCCCCTTGCTGGTGCTCGGCTTGGGTGCATTGGCGTATCTGCCAACCTTGAGAATTGACGAAATTCCGCTCCTTGTTGCAATGGGCATCAACCTGACGGCGTTCTTTGCCGCCTGCATGGTCTGCCATGGAGAACTCGCCCGCCTGCAACCGCACCCTGGCCATCTGACGGGCTACTACTTGATGCTGGCTGTCGGTGGCGTCGTGGGTGGATTTTTTGTCGGCGTTATCGCACCGTATTGGTTTAACAGCCACTACGAGTTGTCGATTGGCATTTTGCTGACCGGACTGGTGGCCGCTCTCGCGATCATCCCCAACATGACATTTTCACGGCCACTGTGGCGCTGGGTTGCTATCGGTTTTTCAACGCTGGTGCTGCTGGCTCTGGCCGCGATTCGCGTTGTCGACCACATGGCGCAGATCAGCGGTGCTGACGTCACGGTGCGTAATTTTTACGGTACCTTGCAAGTCTTCAACAATGTCGAGGATTCGTTTCGCACGATGTACCACGGACAGATCATCCATGGGCGGCAATACACGGCACCAGACAAGTTAGATCTGCCTACGACTTATTACAGCCCTGAGAGTGGCGTTGGCAAAGCCCTGCAGATCAAAGCCAAGCAGGGGCCGCTCAAGGTAGGGGTGATCGGTCTTGGCGTGGGCACGCTGCTGAGCTACGGTCGCCAGGGCGATGACTTCAGGCTCTACGAGATTGACCCTCTGGTGGTTGATATTGCCCACCAGCATTTCAGTTTTTTATCCCGTACCGCTGCAACAACAGACATCGTGTTGGGTGATGCCCGCTTGCAGTTGGAGAGAGAGCCTGACCAGCGCTTCGACGTGTTGGTGGTCGATGCGTTCTCAGGGGACTCCGTGCCGATTCATCTCCTGACGCAAGAGGCATTTGCCCAGTACTTCAGGCATCTCAAACCCGATGGCATATTAGCGGTCCACATCACCAACCGGTTTTTGGATCTGCGGCCGGTCGTCAAAACGGCTGCTGATCATTTTAAAAAGGATGTTCGTTTGGTGGAGTCAGACAACATCCCAGAGAAATTGGTGTTCGCTTCGCGCTGGGCATTGATCAGCAGCGACCCCGCTTTCTTCAAAGACCCAAGACTCAGCAACGCAACGGCGTTCGTCAACCCGACCGGCTTTCAAGCCTGGAAAGATGACTACAGCAGCATCTTTTCTATTTTGAAATAGCCACACCTTTCACGTTGTCTCTTGATGACAACCGCACTTTGTACCTTCATCAAAGGTGGGGCAGTCTTGGGCGGCTTGGCGACTGCCCACCTAAACACGAAATCCGGAGTGAGTCAGTGGCTTTTCCCATTCATTTGGGTGATACCGACGTCACGTGCACGCTAGCCTTGGCCAGATTGCGAAAGATGATGCCGCGCCGCACCATGGGCCACCATTCGTACAAAAAAATCTGTAGTGGGCGCCACATGGCAACCCAGCCGCCGATGATCAGGCTCTCCCTGAGCACACGCAAAAAGGCGTTGTCAGTGACGCCTGTCATGATGTCCGCCCCGAGCAGGCACAGCATCAGAAACGTCAAGCCGATCAACAGGCTTGTGCGCCCCTCCTGCAGCAGCAGTTTAATTTGGCGCTTTGCGAGGTCTGTCTTGTAGTCAAAGAAATTGTGAATGGCCTCAACCACCGTGGCGGTCGGATCGCTCTGCGGCATGTCTTCGATATGCACAATGATGCGAAAGTGGGCTTTGTGAGAGAACCCCATGGCCCAACTTTCCAGATATTCCTGAGCGTCGCGGTCCAGATCACAGTGGTGAAACGGCGTCGGATCCATGGAGTTGAAGAGCTCCGACAACTGCGAAATACGCAACTCAATCTGGTGAACCGGTGCAGGGTGCTTGGTCATATGCGTTTCAGTTCAGACGCTACTTGATCAGCCAAAACCCAAGCCATGTGGGCGCCACCATCAAGACCAAGCCCATGTGATGGTCGCCGTCTGCCGCAGTTTGGGCATCCCGGCGCGTTACGTGAGCGGCTATTTTTATGCAGCGAACGAACCCGACTTGGCCAGCCATGCCTGGGCCGATGTGTGTCTTGACGTGGCCGAACGGCGATGGGTCAGCATCGACATCACCCATAGCTGCCAGATCGACCAGCGCCACGTGCGCTTGGCCATGGGCACTGACTACGACGCATGCCCGCCGATCAAAGGCGTGCGGCAGGGCGGTGGCGAGGAGTCGATGACGGTGAGGATCACGATTGAGCCGGTTTGAATGGGGGTGGATTCAATTTTTGTAGTAAGTGGCACCAACCCAGCTTGACTTGCAGCATCAAGTGAAAAAAATTAAAAAAATTAAAAAAATTAAAAAAGTTTGTTTATTTATTAAAAAATTCACGTGCTGCGCATTTTGAACTGTATTAAATAATAATTTATTGGTAGTGCCGATCGGCAAATTTCGAACCTACTGGCTGGCTAGAACCAAAGTTAAGTTGATTGGGTTGGGCCAACTTGGTAAAGTAGAAATTTTAAATACGAAAAAATGCCTAAGTCACTTCTTATCGTCGATGACCATCCCGTCTATCGCGATGCCCTGCGTGAAAAGTTAGGCCATGAATTTTCTAAAGACGCAATTGAAGTGTCCGTTGCCAGCAACGCCAATGACGGTTTGTCACTTTTGGACCAATCTAAAAACACTTGGGTAGTTCTACTGGATTTGCTGATGCCCGGATTAAGTGGGCTTGCTGGTATCAAAGTTTTTAAGAATATTCCAAACGTCTTACATGTGGTGTCCATCTCCGGACTGGATGAAATTTCTTGGGAGCCCAAGACGGCATCTGCTGGGGCTTCTTTGTTCTTATCAAAAAACAGCACATCAGATTTTATTATTCTCAAGCTCAAACCACTTTTAACCGGTGATCCTATTTATTTAGCTGCCAAAGAAAGCATTGAACCTAATGAGTTTCGAATCACGAAAAGGCAATTGGAAGTGCTGGATTTGATTGCACTAGGTCATCCAAACAAAATAATTGCTGATTACCTAGACATTAGCGAGCAGACCGTCAAGATTCATATCAATCAGCTTTTCAAGGAGTTGTGTGTTTTTAATAGGACACAGGCCGTGATCAAAGCTCAAAAATACCACTTGCTTCTTGGGGCGAGGTCGTCTTGATTTGTAAAAATATATGCTGAATGACGTTGAGTATGTGCGTGTAGGAAAAGAAAAAACTAACAGTTCTTATTTTTTGCGTTTGAAAGCTAGTCACATTACAAAGACAGCGCGTTCGGCAACAATTGCAAATATCATAGCACCACTACTTTGTATTTTTGCTTTCAAAGACGAGGTCAAACCCATGCATTTGGGTACATGGCTGGCTTATATGTTTGTGTCGGTCGTTATTCGGACATGGATTACTTTCAAGCTAGAATTCAAAGCCGAAGAAATTGTCAATCCTGAACGCAACCTCAAGCTGATTACGTTTGTGATGTGCGGTATGGGCATTGGCTGGGGCATGGGTTGGGTGTTGATGGCGCCAGACTTAATGTTGATTAATCGCGTGATTTATATCTATATGGTCACGGTCGCCTTGATGGGAAGCATGTTTGCCTACAGCGTACACAAGCCAACGTTTTATGCGTTCAGCCTTCCCATCATGATTCCCTCGCTAACCACTGCTTTATGGTCAATTGATATTTTTCCTTGGACCTTCTCGGTCGGCTTGGCCACTGTTTACATTGTCGTGATAGGTATTGCTAAAGCTTTTTCACAAACATTTGAGGAGACTGTTCACCTTAGATTTCGTAATGAACGGCTTTACCAAGATCTTGCTAACGAACGCGATCAGTCTATTGCTGCCAATGTTGCTAAGTCAAAATTTATTGCGGAGGCCAGTCACGATTTGCGCCAACCTATGCATGCTGTCAACGTTTATTTAGACATCGTGAATACTGATAATTTTGCTGAAAAAGATAAATTATTAATGGGCAAGATCAAAAACAGCATCACTTCGCTCAATTCTATGTTTAACTCATTGCTGAATATTAGCAAATTAGATGCCCATGTCACCCCGGTTAATAATCTGAACTTTGACTTACAAGAACTTGTCAATATGCTGCGTGACCTATACGAAGCACGCTCTAAAAACAAAGGGCTGACATTCAAAATCTCATTTTCTGATTCGCATATTTATGGTGATAAATTACTCTTACAACAAGTCATTGGCAATCTTATTTCGAACGCTATTCAATACACTGAAACAGGCTCAATTGAGGTGAAACTCATCATGCAAAATGACTGCTTAGTCGTCGAAGTGATTGACACAGGGTGCGGCATAGAAAAGTCAGACCAGCATCATATCTACAGTGAGTTTTATCGAGCGGATAGAACTCGCTCACTGCATGATGGACTTGGTCTCGGCTTATCGATTGTTCAAAGGCTATGCAACCTCATTGGTGCAGTGGTGCATGTAGATTCGAAGTTAGGCGAAGGCTCAAAATTTGTAGTCATCACACCTTACTTGGTTTCATCCAGTGGTGAAAGTATCGCGATCGCATTAGCGCCAACCAATCCTCTTCATATGCATCGCATTTTGCAAGGCAAATACATTGGTGTGATTGAGGACAATCCCATCATTGTTGACGCCTACCGACAGACACTCGCCAGCGAGGGGGCTTATGTGTACGTCTTGTCTGAGACCGAATCTGTATTAAACACCCAACTGGAAGGTATCAATCGCATTGATTGCATTTTGAGTGATTACCGACTGAGCCAAACTACGGGCGATGTATTAATACAAAAAATTCGAGAAAATTACAACGAAGAAATTGCTGCCATCATCGTGACAGGGGATACCTCACCGTCTCACTTCAATTTATTTGCCAACTTGAATGTGCAGGTTTTACACAAGCCTGTTAGCTTTCGAGAGGTGGCGCAAGCCATTCGAAAGGTGTTAGAAGTTAAAGAGCTGCAATAAATTAATCTTCAAGTAGTTATGTTTATAGTCGAGATGGAACTTAATTTAAATAAGAAATGATTTCAATAAAAACTTTAAAGAATATCCTAATATTCCTACCGTTAACTTTTTCAACGAGTATATTTGCTGCCGAGGGTTTTAGAACGCACTTTGCTTCGGCTGGAACTTTAGGGGAGAATATTTTTACCTCAGACATTAAGCCTGGTGGATTTATAGGTTTGGGGTATAAAAAAGCTACAGCTGAAGCTGTTACTGATTCTCTGGGTAATCAAATTACCAAAGGCCCTTATGGCTTGCCTTTTTCTTATAAGAGTACAGGAAGCATGCAGTATGTGTCTGCAGGCTACACATCAGAAGAGAGATACGCTGAAGGAAATCTATCGGTAATTATGACAATTCCCTTTTCCTCAATAGATAAAAAAGTGATATTGGGTGAAAATAACCTCCCTAATAGCAGTGCTGATGTAAGCGGACTTGACGACATTGAAATTGGTGGGGCTTGGGATTATAAAAAGTCATTGGATACAAAATACTCTACTGGACTTGCATTGACTACCAAAACAGGTGGTTATCAAATTGGATACAATGGTGCTTCTATTGGCCAAGGTTATTACACCTTGAAACCTAGTTTTTCCTCAATAACCCAGCATGGGGCTGCGTCCTATGCATATAAGGCTACGCTCGGATTAAATACTAAGAACAGCTACGCGAACTATCGAAGCGGGAATTTATTCTCACTTGAGGCTGCTATTGGTTACAAAACAGTATTAGGGGCGTTGGGTCTTAAAGTGCACATGCTACAGCAAATTCAAAATGACTCAGGCTCTGGTGTTGCTTATACAGCTTTAAATTCATTTGGTCTGCCTCTTAATGGCGTTACGGCGCCCAATGCAGATGGAAATAGATTGAAATACACAACTGCCACAGTTTTTTTTGCAGCCCCAGTTAGTGTAATAAATTCTATTTTTTATATTGGTTTTACAGCTATGCGCAATAAAATCAATGCTCCTGTCGTCCAGGATAGATATTTTGAAATGCGTTTAACAAGACTATTCGACTAATTTTAAATATTTAGTGAATTTAATTTTTGACGTATGTCAAGGTGAAGCCTTGACAGTTAAGTCCTGTTTTTTATCGCCACGTGCTTATATTTTAAGATGTTGACGAAATCTATATTTCCAGTTTTTCTTTTATTCGGTTTGGGCAGCCGGAGACCGTTTACTCTGTCGAGTCAATGAAATAAAGCACTTAAGCGATAACTGAATGAAATGAGTTTGGCTTTGATTTTGTATTTATCTAAATAATATACGCTAGGCAGCATGCTCACCCAGTGCGAGCCATCTCAACAAGCGTAGAAGCGAATTTTCTCAAGTGTAAATGACCTGCCCCTATTCCCCGTGCCAATCTAAATTCCAGAAGTCCGAAGTTTGCAAGATTAACTGATTCCTGTATCGGTCTTGCTCTCTTGCTTTGCATCGCCATTTAACTGGCGATGCAAAGCAGCAAAGGTTGTAGGGGGCACTTGACCTTCGTGCAAGTTAAATCATTGGCCTTGTGGTGGAGTCATGCTGCACATTTTTCTCGTCGATTGACATTTCCCGACATGGTGACTGTGGGGATCAAGGTTATCCACCTCGGAACCAGTAGCGTTCGTCATGAGATCAGACTTTTTCGTAACTAGGAAACGTGGCGGCAGCGATTGGTCAGTTTGTCCATATCTATGTTGATCGAGTCAGTTGCCGACCTGTGCCAATTGCTGCGAGTACCCGGGCGGTGTTAGAGCCACTTGTCGTCCTGTAGAGTTCACATAGTTGACCATTAGCGTGACCTTACTGCTCTACGGTTGGTGTGACCTTTCGGTAAAACGCCCCCGATTGTTGGCTTTCGCCTCATCGCTACCTTACTGAGATCGTGGCATCAACCCTTGCTGCAACCTCCCCTTAATTGCTCCCTGTTATCACGACCTCATGGCGTTACGCGTGACAAAGCGTTCGGGCTCAAGCTCAATCCACTAAAGATATGAACGCCTGTAGCCGTGGTCATCGCGGTCCGCAGGCAAATGGTGTAGAAGTTGCGCGCCATCGTGTCATGCTGGTGACACATGATTTATTTGACGTATTTCAAGTGTTTCTAGGCCATAACCAACTATCACGTCAACAGCATTGCAATTCAGCTAGTGTCTTCTAGATCTTATTGGCTATTGCGGTCAATGACCTCGCAAAGGAAACTTAAGCCATGTTGTTGGGATGATTGGTTCTGATAGGTGCAACCACTCGTCTCTTTCATGGAGTCTTAACTAAAGATCGCAACTTAAAAAATGAAAAAATTTATCTTTCTCATGGCCTTCTTGAATTTAACTGCTTATGCAGGTACTCCTGACGTTTGGGATCAGGCGAGAAAGTTAAAAGTAGGGATGACAGAAAAAGAAGTTAACGAAGTTATGGGAAGACCATATCAAGCCGAAAACGTTGACAAGGACGGAACTTATCGATGGGTGTGGGTTGATGTCAATTTAAAGACGGGCAGTCAAAAAATTTCTGCTGAGTTGAAGAATGGCACAGTCGTCAGCACACCCTTTATTCCTGATTGGTATAGAAATTAACCTCTCTCCTCCTTTTTTTGCTACGGCAAAAGTCAGCGTGATTACTTTATCCACTACGGAATGTGCAGAGAAAAGTGTTGCCGGATTCGGCTACTAAAGTGCCCAAATAATTCTGTTTGGTACTTTAAAAAATAAAAATTCTTAAACTTTATTTATCAGGAACTTCAAATGATTTCAAATAAATTACTTATCGTTATTTTTCTTATGTCTGCTGCCCCCTTTTGGATATCTCTCTACCCTTATGACTCCAGCATCACTCCAGAAATCACTCAGATAAAAATTTCAGAATTAGGCACTAATCTGCAAAAAATTGAAAATTTTTCCATAGATTATTCAAAGGCACATATTGAAGTGATGAAGAATCAGGATGAAGTTTTACCTAGTACTTTTTGAATTGATTCGTGGTCTGTTTTTACCCGCGTGCCACGATTCAGGCAGGTTTTGGGCAGATGGGATTTCCCATAATGCGTAAAAAGCAATCGAATTTGTCCATTCGTATTGAAATATTGAATCTAATGTATATTTTATTTCAATGCATTTTCTTGTGTCTGCCCTAGGTTGGTCAAGCACGATGGTGGCGTCGTAGGCAGATATGACGGTTCTGCCTACATTGATGAGCGGTATCCCGGAGCTTTTTGTGAAGTTCTTCGAAAACGTAAAAAATACGTCTTTCGTCAGCATGATCAAGTTGTGTCAAACCGAACCCTGTCGCCGGACCGGATCGTTTTGCAACTCGCGCCACTGGATGACTTGCGTGGCTTTCGAGAACAGAGCTTGGATTTCGATAGATTCAATGGGGTCCGTGGGCAACAGGGGCTGGATTACCCGGCTCACCAGGAAGTGGTTTTTTTTGGCCGCTGGCGTCACAGCTGTCCATTTACTCAAAAGTAGTTTCTTGGGGTTCAGAGAATTCATGGCGTTGACTCAGAAGGCATCTCCCATCGCCCGCTTCACTGCATCTCCCAACTCAATCACCGCCATGGCGTAGTAGCTGCTCCAGTTGTAGCGGGTGATGACGTAAAAATTCTCGGTGCCGGCGACGTAGCTGGCGGGGTCTGGTCCGTTGAGTAGTTCGACCAGCGCCAAGGGGCCTTTGTGTGCCAGCGCTGGGCCTTCAAGCACCGCGCCTTTGGCGGTGAAACTGGCGACGCTGAAGGTCGGCAAAATGTCGGGCGCCATCAAGGCGTCAAGATCCAGTTTGGTGGCGTCAAAACTGACTGGGTAGTGCGTCGGCATGCCGGGCTTCCAGTCGAAGGCTTTGAAGTAGCTGGCGACGGAGCCGATGACGTCAGCCGGGCTGTTCCACAGGTCGATCTTGTCGTCGCCATCAAAGTCCACTGCAAAACGAACCCAGCTGGACGGCATGAACTGCGGCATGCCCATAGCCCCGGCGTAGCTGCCCAGTGGCCGCATCGGGTCAGCACCCAAGCGGCTTTGCAGGCTCAGAAACTGTTCTATCTCGCCTTTGAAAAACGCGGCGCGTTCAGCGGCCCGTGGGTGCGCGGCTGGAAAGTCAAAGGCCAGGGTGGTGAGGGCATCGATGACGCGAAAGCTGCCGGTGTTGCGGCCGTAAATGGATTCGACGCCGATGATGCCGATGATGATCTCGCTCGGCACGCCGTATTCTTTTTCAGCCCGTGCCAACGTGGCTTGGTTGGCTTTCCAAAATTGCACGCCGGCGTCAATGCGGGCTGCGTCAATGAAACGGCCGCGGTAAGCCGCCCAGTTCTTCACAAAAGGCTGGGGTGAGGGTTGCATCAGACGTACCACGGCGGGCACCAGTGTGGCCTGGCCGATGGCGCGGCGCACCCATTGCGGATTCAGGTTGCGGCGCTCAGCCAGCTCATCGGCAAAGCGCATGACTTCAGGTCGTGTGGCGTAAGCCGGACCTGCGGTTGCGGCTGAGCGCGCCTTGTTGGGCCGCTTGTGTTTGCTGACATGCGCGCGCTTGGTGGATTTAACGGCTTTAACGGTGACCGCTTTGCTTTTCACCTCATCGGTCTGGCCATCGCTGTCTGCGGCTTGGACTGATAGTGCCGACCCCGTAAAAGCCAGCACACACGCCAAGAGTTGATAGTGCAGTCTGCGCCATGAAACATCCGATGGGCGGCTGCGCGACTGAAAGGCTGTGAGGTGTGTCAAAAAATGGTCCTGCTGAAGGCGTTATGAAAGACAAAAAACGGTATCTGGGTGAGGCGATTTTAGGCATGTCTGCGACGCTTCCCGCTGCCCTGGTGAGATGCCTTACGAGTCGTTCACCTGATCGATTCAGGCCAAATCCGCGTGGTAAGCTAATTTGCTAAAAAAGTGCTTTGTTCCCCAACACCTGACCGCAGAATCTGATGAACAAAACTGGCTATTTCACCCACGCGGACTGCCGTAAACACGAAATGGGCCCCGGACACCCGGAATGCCCTGAGCGGCTTGACGCGATTGAAGACCGACTGTTGATGACCGGTGTGGCCGATGTACTGGACCGGCGAGAGGCACCGCTGGCACCGCTGTCCGATATTGAGTTGGCCCACGACCGCATGTTGGTGGCTGCGCTGCATGGCCTGTCAAGTCAGCTCGCGGACGATATCAACGCCGGCGGACCGTCCTATGCGCAGCTGGACCCTGACACCGCCATGAATGTGCACACATGGAATGCTGTGTTGCGCGCTGCCGGTGCAGCGCTGGCGGCCACCGATGCAGTGATGGCCGGGGAGATTGAAAATGCTTTTTGCGCCGTGCGTCCGCCCGGTCACCATGCCTGCCGCAGCAAATCCATGGGCTTTTGTTTTATCAACAGCGTGGCGGTGGCGGCCAAATATGCGTTGGAGCGCCACGGCCTCAAGCGCGTCGCCATTGTTGATTTTGATGTGCACCACGGCAACGGCACTGAAGACATCATCACCGGCGATGAGCGTATTTTGATGGTGAGCTTTTTCCAACACCCGCTGTACCCTAACAGCGGTGCTGACAGCGACGAAGCCAATATGGTGAATCTGCCAATTCCGCCTTACACCAAGGGTCCGCCTATTCGCGAATTGATCGAGAAAACATGGCTGCCGCGTCTGGAGGAATTCAAACCGGAGATGATTTTCATCAGCGCTGGTTTTGACGCGCACCGTGAAGACGACCTCGGCCAGTTGGGCCTGGTAGAGCAAGACTACGCTTGGATCACGCAGCGCATCAAAGAGGTGGCCAAGCGCCACGCCAAAGGGCGCATCGTGTCCTCCTTAGAAGGCGGTTACAACCTCAGTGCGCTGGCCCGCAGCGTTGAGGCGCATGTTCGGGTATTGGCGGATCTTTGAGATTTTTTATGCATAACCGATGGCCGACTCTGGAGTACAGCTTGTGACCTCGCCTATTCACATTGAAAAACTCGAAGCTTGGTTCCACGCACTGGCCCAACAAGCCGCCTTGATTGAACTCTTGGTGCTGGCCGTCTGCTTGGGCTTGGCGTGGTTGTTGACCTCGCTGGTTCGCCGTGCCACCGGTGCCAAAGATGAGCGATCCATCCTCTTCGGCCGACAAATCCTGGACGGCGTGATGTTCCCTGTGCTACTGCTGTGCCTGGGCTATGCCGCCCGGGCAATACTGGCTGCCGCATTACCGATCACCGTTTTCACGGTGGTCACGCCGGTGCTGGTGGCGTTGGTTGTCATTCGTCTCGGCGTCAAGGTGTTACAAGTCGCCTTCAAAGACGCGCCACTGGTGCGCGCGCTTGAGCGGACGATCTCATGGCTGGTTTGGCTTGGCTTGGTGTTGTGGCTCAGCGGCTTGTTGCCCTTGATTCTGGACGAACTCGACAGCATCCACTGGCGCGTCGGTGCCAGTTCGATGTCGTTACGCACACTCATGGAAGGCACGCTGACAGCGGGTGCCGTACTGATTTTGGCACTGTGGATATCGTCGGCGATTGAAACGCGCTTGCTGCGCTCGGCGGTAGGCAATGACCTGTCCTTGCGAAAGGCCGTCAGCAATGCGACGCGGGCTTTACTGGTCTTTGTCGGCTTGCTGGTGGCGCTGTCTGCGGTGGGGATTGATCTGACGGCGTTGTCAGTGTTGGGCGGGGCCATTGGTGTGGGTATCGGTTTTGGCCTGCAAAAACTGGCGGCCAGTTACGTCAGCGGTTTTGTGATTCTGGCTGAGCGTAGCGTGCGCATTGGCGACAGCGTGCGGGTCGACGGGTTTGAGGGGCGTATCACCGACATCAATGCGCGCTACACCGTGGTGCGGGCGCTGACGGGCCGCGAATCTATCGTGCCGAATGAAATATTCATCAGCAGCCGAATTGAGAACTTGTCGCTGGCCGACAGCCGGGTGATGCTGTCGACCGTGGTGTCGGTGGGCTACGACAGCGATGTGGACTTGGTACTGCGCTTGCTGAGTGAGGCCGCATCAAACCAAACCCGAGTGCTCAAAGACCCCGACCCCGTACCATCAGTCAACCTCACCAACTTTGGCGTCGACGGGCTGGAGTTCACCGTCAACTTTTGGGTTGTCGACCCGGAAAATGGCCAGCAGAACATCCGTTCGCTGGTCAATATGGCGATTCTCAAATCGCTGCGCGAGCACGGCATTCAGATTCCTTACCCCCAGCGGGTGGTTCATCTTCAAGACACCGTTTCGCCAGCAGCCGCCAGCCGAATAGAATGATTAGCTTACGTCAACGTCAACTCAATATGTCTGGAGATTTCCGATGAAGGTTTTGGTACCCGTCAAACGCGTGGTGGATTACAACGTCAAGGTGCGCGTCAAGTCAGACGGCACCGGTGTGGACATCGCCAATGTCAAGATGAGCATGAACCCCTTTGACGAAATCGCTGTTGAAGAGGCCACCCGCCTCAAAGAAAAAGGCGCTGCGACCGAAGTCATCGCCGTCAGCTGCGGCGTCACGCAATGCCAGGAAACCCTGCGCACAGCCATGGCGATTGGCGCTGATCGTGCCATTCTGGTCGACACCACGGAGGAGTTGCAGCCGTTGGCCGTTGCCAAGTTGCTCAAGGCCTTGGTCGACAAAGAGCAGCCACAGCTGGTGATTTTGGGCAAGCAAGCGATTGACGACGACTGCAACCAGACTGGTCAGATGCTGGCCGCTTTGCTGGGCTGGCCTCAGGCCACCTTCGCTTCCAAAGTCGAAGTAGCCGATGGCAAAGTCACGGTCAGCCGTGAAGTCGATGGCGGTTCTGAAACCCTGGTACTCACGCTGCCCGCCATCATCACCACCGATTTACGCCTGAACGAGCCGCGCTACGTGACGCTGCCGAATATCATGAAGGCCAAGAAAAAGCAGATGGACACCTACAAGCCAGAAGAGCTGGGTGTCGACGTCAAACCGCGTATCAAAACCCTCAAAGTCAGCGAGCCGCCCAAACGCAGCGCTGGCGTCAAAGTCGCCGACGTCGCCGCACTCGTCGACAAACTTAAAAA
>CANCCE010000012.1 GCA_947374505.1 Comamonadaceae bacterium
CCCCCGCGCGTGGTGATGCTGATCACCCCACCGACAGCCGCGTCACCGTAAAGCGCGCTGGCATTGCCGCGCAAAACCTCGATACGTTCAATTTGCGCCAACGGAACATCCAGAATTTGCAAGGAACCGATTTGATCCACAGGAGACCGAACACCGTCAATCATGATCACCAGATTGATGCTGTTTTGCCCCCGCAGAAAAATAGATGTCGTGGTTCCCGGGCCGCCGTTTCGGCCAAACTCAAAACCTGCCTCTCCTTGCAGCAAATCCACCAAAGTGGGCGCTTGAGACTTATCGATGTCCTGTCGGGTGAAAACCGAGACCGATGCCAAGGCGTCGGCAAGAAGTTGTTCAGATCGGGTGGCCACCACGACGGTGGGATTCAGTTCCAAGACTTGAGCCTGAACCACAGCCACCCAAGGCAAGACGGAAAGCGCGAGCACAGCGCCACGCACAGAGACACATTTTTTCATGAACAACAATCAACAATAAAAGCCCTCACCGGCTTCCCCGCCAGTGCATGAGCGTTACGAACGAGTGCCTTCAAAAAAAAGACGCACGTTCACCTTGTTGGCCGGTATCCGGGCTGACGAAGCGACCTTCATCGCCTTCCCAAGCACTTGTTCAAGGCGCTCAGTGGCGAGTGATGAAAGCGGAATACAGTTCAAAGCCATGAGCTCGGAACGCATTCGTTCGTTTTACCGTTGCGGGGGCAGCGCAGGTTAGAAGCATTGGCGCCCGCACACCATGACGGTGTGTTTGGCCTTAACTCCCTCCTGCTTCCCGTTGAACTGCGGCATGTGAACCACACCGCGAGCACCAACATCAATCATTCTACGTGCGGTTAGTTCCTTCAACCCTACAATCCAGACTGCCATGGCCGACACACCCCAAATCGAACAGCTGGTTGAGCGCGTAGAGCGGTTGTTGCTGCGCTATGACGAATTGCAGCGCACCAATGACTTACTCAGCCAACATGTGGCGGCGCTCACGATTGAGCGTGACTCCCTGAAGTCTCGCCTGAGTGCGGCACGTTCTCGCGTCGATGGCCTGCTGGATCGATTGCCAAAAGCTGAAGCCAATGGCGCTTCAGCCCCTGCCACGGAAAACCCATCATGAAACAGCTTGAAGTCAAGATCATGGGTCAAAGCTATTTGCTGGGATGCCCTGACGGCGGTGACGCCCTCCTTTTGGAGGCCGTCGACAAAGTCGACACGGCCATGTGCAAGATTCGCGACGCCGGAAAAATCAAGGCGCGAGACCGGATTGCAGTCTTGGCCGCTTTGAACCTGGCCTTTGAATTGTCTGACCGGCCCGCAACGCCAACGGCATTGGTGCGCCCGGCAGGCGCAGCCAATGACGCACCGGACGATGGGCAAATCAACGCCTTGCTGAGCCGAATCGACACCGCTCTCGGGGTTGACGGCCGATTGCTTTAACCCTGCGATGAACGCACAGACATGCTGATTCGGCCGCCATCATCACCCTGATCCCGCCTACAATCGTGCCGTCTGCGTTACTTGCTGGGTTTTATACTTCCTTGTACCAATGCTTTTTAAGCACGGGCTTGGTAAATTGTCAGGCAGGTGTGATCGTCTCGCGTTAGACGGCCCCGAAGTCTGACTGCCCTCGCCCACCTGAACCCCGGTTCAGGATGAGAATCCAGCCGTTTCGCAGACACCTTTTTTTCTTTGGATCCGATGCTCCTCGAACCCCAACTGATCGCAGAACTCCTATTCATTGGTTTGTGCACCGGATTTTTAGCCGGCTTACTGGGCATCGGCGGCGGCATGATCATGGTGCCGTTCCTGACCTTCATTCTCACGGCCAAGGGCTTTCCGGCTGATTACACCGTCAAAATGGCCGTGGCCACCTCGCTGGCCACCATTTGCCTGACGTCTTTGTCATCAGTGCGCGCACACCACAAGCGTGGAGCCGTCTTGTGGCCCATCGTGCGTCTGCTGGCCCCCGGCATTGTGTTGGGTTCTATCGTCGGGGCCCAGTTTGCCGCCGCTTTACCAGGGAAGTTAATCGGGATTTTCTTTGCGATCTTTGTGGCGTTTTCTGCCACCCAGATGTTCATTGACCGCAAACCCAAGCCCAGCCGCACATTGCCCGGCCGTGTTGGCACCTTCAGCATGGGCTGGGTGATCGGTATGCTGTCTTCGCTGGTGGGGGCTGGCGGCGCTTTCGTTTCGGTACCGTTCATGACTTGGTGCAACGTGAAAATTCATGACGCCGTCGGCACATCCTCTGCGCTCGGCTTCCCGATTGCCTTGGCCGGCACGCTCGGCTATATCTGGGCCGGCCAGAACATGCCCGCCATGCCAGCCGGTTCGTTCGGTTATCTGTACGTGCCGGGCTTGGTCATCATCTCGCTGGCCAGCGTCTGTACCGCACCGCTGGGCGCTCGCACAGCCCACCGCATGGACATCCGGCCACTCAAAAAAGTGTTCGCCTCGATCCTCTACGTTTTGGCTGCGTACTTTCTGTTCCGCTGACGCGCCGCATCGGATTTATCTTTTCAAAGATTTTTCAATCGCCGCGACAAAATCAGACTGGGTGATGATGCCAACCAAGGCTTGCTGGCTGTCAATCACTGGCAGGTGATGGTGTCCTTGGCTGTGGAATATCCCAACCAAGTCCATGACGTTACGGCTCTCGCTGATGACCCGTACTTTTTTAGTCATGATTTGACCGACCGTCTCCGCATCCGGTTTAAGGGTATGTCCAATGCCTTTCAGGCCGCTTAAAACAACGCCCTTGACAAGCTGGCCAAAGTTCTTGTGAAGGTCAATGTTGGCATGTCTGAGTAAATCTTCAAGGGTCACAATGCCGACAACCCGCCGATTCCTGTCAATCACCGGCAAGGCTTTGATATGGTTGTCACGCAGCGTTTTCCAAGCTGCTTCCACTGGCATTTTGACATCCAGAGACCTGACTTCCTTTGTCATGATGTCAGCGCATTTAATACCTTCAAGCTTATATTCGTAGGCTTTCATTTCAACCTGCTCAATTAATACGGCCAAGTCGTCCCTATTAATATCAATAACCTGGTTATATCTAGCCAGCACCGCATCAACTTTTCTTGAGTTAATAACTGACTGCTCATTTTTTAAACTATTTTCCAGAGAAAAATGAGGGTAACTTTTTCCGGTTATATTGTTATAGGCAGCGCCTGCAATAGTCAAAAATACAGAATCAGTTAAAACCGGGAACAAAGCATATTGAAAGCTGCTCACAGACCCCAACGCAGTGATCATGGCAACTGCAGCAGCCGGTGGGTGCAAACAACGCAGTACAAACATAGCCAGAATTGAAAACCCAACCGCAAATGGTGCCGTCAACATAGGGTTGTCAACCACGTTGACGCATGCAATTCCAATCAAGGCCGAGATCAGATTACCGCCGATGACAGCCCAAGGTTGGGCCATTGGACTTGAAGGCAATACAAAGACCAGCAATGCACTGGCCCCCAAGGAAGCCATGACCCACTCGCTCACGCCAGCCACGCTACCTATATAACGCCCCATCGCCATGGTGAACAGCAGCCCGACCAATGCCCCACCCGCGGCACGGAACCGTTCCTGTTGCGACACGTTGGTCTGGTCTTGCCCGAAATGCGGGAGAATTTTTTTCTTCATAGCCCTTGATGTTAGGCCATGCAACACCAGAGTTTCTTTCGCGACCAAACCAAGGGTTAACCCGATCAGGGATATCCATAATCCTCAGTATTGGGAATCTTGACTCAAGTCAAGCGCGATATGAACGAGTATTTTCTAGAATTTATATATTAATTCGAAATAAAAATAAATTGAGTACTTGGAAAATAATTAAAACCATAGTACGCTTTATTTTGAAATTTTAATTATTAAATAATATTATCTATTCATCACTCGTTTACAGTAAAGAAAAAGCAGCATGGTAACAACAATAAGATCGAGTGAATCCGGCGGATCGTTCGTTTCTAACCGATGGTTTCAATTGGTCATGGGCATTATTTGCATGGCGATGATTGCCAACTTGCAATATGGTTGGACGCTCTTCGTCAACCCGATTGCAGATAAATACGGCTGGAGCAAAGCCGCGATTCAGGTAGCCTTCACGATTTTCATTTTGACCGAAACCTGGCTGGTCCCCGTTGAAGGATGGGCGGTCGACAAGTTTGGTCCACGACCTGTCATTTTGTTTGGTGGTTTGCTCTGTGGTCTTGGCTGGGTTTTGAACTCCTACGCCAATACATTGACCTTGTTGTACATCGCTGCCGCCATCAGCGGCATTGGCGCGGGTGCGGTTTACGGCACCTGCGTTGGCTCAGCGCTCAAGTGGTTCCCTGATCGGCGCGGATTGGCTGCCGGCTTGACCGCTGCTGGTTTTGGTGCTGGTTCAGCAGCCACGATCATCCCGATCTCATTCATGATCCAAAACAGTGGCTACGAACAAACCTTTTTGTACTTCGGTATCGGTCAAGGCGCCATCGTCATGATCCTCGCCATGATGATGTTGCGGCCACCAGCACATGGCGTTGCGGCGACGGCCAAGCCATCCAAACTGCAACAGTCGAAGGTTGACTTCAGCCCAACTCAGATCGTCACAAAACCTGTGTTTTGGGTGATGTACGTCATGTTCGTTTTGGTCGCCGCAGGTGGCCTGATGGCAACGGCCCAAATGGGACCGATTGCCAAAGACTTCAAAATTGACGGTGTTACCTTCAACGTCATGGGCATGATCTTGCCTGCGCTGACATTTGCGCTGGCCATCGACCGCGTGTTGAACGGTTTGACCCGCCCTTTCTTTGGTTGGGTTTCAGACCAAATCGGGCGTGAAAAAACAATGTTCATCGCCTTTGCGCTTGAATCCGTCGGCATCTTGGCGCTCTACTACTGGGGCCGCGACCCGATCATGTTTGTCATCTTGACCGGTATCGTGTTCTTTGCTTGGGGTGAAATTTACAGCTTGTTCCCGGCGACTTGTGCCGACACGTTTGGCACCAAGAATGCGGCGGGTAATGCCGGCCTGCTGTACACAGCCAAAGGCACAGCGTCGATTTTTGTCCCGATCTCCAGTGTCTTGATGGCGATGACGGGTACGTGGGAGGCCGTGTTTTTCGTCGGTTGCGCCATGAACGCCATCGCCGCTTACATGGCCTGGTTTGTTTTGAAGCCCATGCGTCAGAAGTTCATGGATGAGGTCGGTTCAAACCCTGTTAAATAACCGACGCACCGGCTGGCATCACTGATAGCTAGCCACCCAAAGCCCCTGGCGACAAGAAGCGCCAGGGGCTTTTTTTTGCGCATTTATTCTGGCTCAGTCATGCCTATTTCGATCAACAACGTCTCGGCCTCATGACTCCAAATGGCGCGTTAGCTCAACACTACTTTCACAGTACAAACCCTAGGAATACACAGAGAAAATAATAAACTTGACCACCGTCAAGAGCATTTCACCTACTTGGGATGAGGATCGCGACCTGTTAAGTTAGATTTTTGAAAATTTAATAAAAAAATAAAAAAAGGTGACTAGGTTCATAAACAAAAGGAGACAAAGAGATGAAAACAAAACTTTTCACACACAAAAATAAGCTGCTCACGGCTATAGCCATTGGCATGACAGCGATGACCTTGGTGTCTGCACCCGTGCACGCAGCTTGGGAGCCGACCAAACCTGTTGAGTTCGTCGTGCCCGCCGGCACGGGTGGTGGCGCCGACCAAATGGCCCGCCTGATTCAGGGCATCGTCATCAAGCACAAGCTGATGAATCAACCGCTGATCGTCGTCAACAAATCAGGCGGTGCCGGTGCTGAAGGCTTTTTGGAAATCAAAGGGGCCAAAGGCGATCCCCACAAAATAGTGATCACCCTGTCCAACCTGTTCACCACGCCGATGGCCACGGGTGTGCCGTTCAACTGGAAAGACATGACCCCCGTGGCCATGATGGCGCTTGATCAATTTGTGCTGTGGGTCAACGCCGAGACACCTTACAAAAATGCCAAGGAATATGTCGCTGCCGTCAAGGCCGCCGGTCCACTGAAAATGAAAATGGGCGGAACCGGTTCCAAGCAGGAAGACCAGATCATCACGGTCGGTCTGGAGAAAGCCACCGGCACTAAATTCATTTACATCCCCTTCAAAGGCGGTGGTGAAGTGGCCGTTCAGCTGGTCGGCAAACACATTGACTCCAGCGTGAACAATCCCGTCGAAGCCGTCGCGCAATGGCGTGCCGGCAAGTTGCGCGCACTCTGTGTGTTTGACGACAAACGCATGACCTACACAGCCAAAATCACCGGCACCCAAGCATGGAGCGATATTCCGACCTGCAAGGAATCCGGTATTCCTATGGACTATCAGATGCTGCGCGGCATTTTCATGCCGGCTGGCGTCACGGCTGACCAAAAAGGCTTTTACGTCAACTTGATCCAAAAAATTCGGGCCACCCCTGAATGGATTGACTTCATGGAAAAAGGTGCTTTCAACCAGACCTACATGGCAGGCGCAGACTTCGAAAAATGGGTGGCCTCGGCTGAAACCATTCATCACGGTCTGATGCAAGAAGCTGGCTTCTTGGCTAAAAAATAACAAACGACAGGAGCACTCCGAATGGCGTCAAGTGATACCCAAGCCCATGATGGTGGCGATGTGAAAGGACCCGCCACCTGCGTGGTGGAAGCCGTGGTTGCCTGCGCCGTCATGCTGCTGGGAGCCATGGTTATTTATGGCAGCCGGGAATTAGGAGCCGGCTGGACCAGCGATGGCCCAGGTTCCGGCTACTTTCCGTTCTACATCGGTCTGATCATGACCATTTCAGGTGCTGGTATTTTTTACCAGGCCTTGTTCAGCAAGAAGGGCAGGAACACCACTGTCTTTGTCGATGGCGAGCAGATCAAACGGGTGCTCTCGGTGCTCGTTCCGGCTGGCTTTTACGTCTTTGCTGTTGAATTCATCGGCCTCTACATCGCGTCGTTTTTGTACATCGCCTTGTTCATGGTGATCCTCGGAAAGTTCTCATGGGTCAAAAGTGTGATTGCAGCTTTTTGCGTCAATGCCCTGTTCTTCATGATGTTTGAAGTTTGGTTCAAAGTGCCCCTCTACAAAGGCCGCTTCGACATGCTGAGCTTCCTCGGCTACTAATTTATACGCTCTCTCGGAGTTTTTGAAAAATGGATGAACTTAACTCGCTGTTCAACGGGTTCGCGGTCGTACTGACCCCGATGAACACACTTTTGATGGTGGTGGGCATTGTTTTGGGCGTGCTGATAGGCGTGCTGCCAGGTCTGGGGGGTGCCAACGGCGTCGCCATTTTGCTGCCATTGACTTTCACGATGACGCCAACTTCGGCCATCATCATGTTGTCCTGCATTTACTGGGGCGCTTTGTTTGGCGGCGCCATTACCTCGATTTTGTTCAACATACCCGGCGAGCCCTGGTCTGTCGCCACCACCTTCGACGGTTACCCGATGGCCCAACAAGGCCGTGCCGGCGAGGCGCTGACGGCGGCCTTCACTTCATCCTTTGTCGGCGCCTTTGTCGCGGTGGTGATGATCACCTTCATGGCCCCGCTGGTCGCTAAGTTCGCGCTCAAATTCGGCCCGCCAGAATTCTTCGCTGTCTACCTGCTGACGTTCTGCAGCTTTGTCGGCATGGGCAAAGGTTCACCGTTCAAAATCCTGGCGTCGATGACGATCGGTTTTGCGCTGGCATCTGTTGGCATGGACACGGTCACCGGCCAATTGCGCCTGACCTTTGGCTGGCTCGAACTGATGCGCGGTTTTGACTTCCTGATTGCCGTGATTGGTTTGTTCGGCATTGGCGAAATTTTGCTGTCGATGGAAGAAGGTCTGGCCTTCTCCGGAAAACACGCCAAGATCGACCCCAAAATCGTGCTGGCCACTTGGAAGAAATTACCTCAGTATTGGATGACTTCCATCAGAAGCTCGTTGGTCGGTATTTGGATGGGCATCACCCCTGGTGGCGCCACACCAGCGTCGTTCATGAGTTACGGTTTGGCCAAGAAAATGTCCAAAACAGGCAGCAAATTTGGAACAGGCGAACTCGAAGGCGTGATTGCCCCGGAAACGGCTGCTCACGCCGCTGGCACCAGCGCTCTGCTGCCCATGCTCGCACTCGGGATTCCCGGCTCTCCGACCGCCGCAGTTCTGCTCGGTGGCTTGTTGATCTGGGGTCTGCAACCGGGTCCGTTGCTCTTTGTTGAACAAAAAGACTTTGTCTGGGGCTTGATCGCCAGCATGTACTTGGGCAATCTGGTCGGATTGATTGTGGTGCTCACCACCGTGCCGCTGTTTGCCTCAATTCTGCGCATTCCATTTTCGATCATTGCACCCATCATCATCGTGATTTGTGCCATCGGTGCTTATACGGTGCACAACGCCATGCTGGACATCTGGTTCATGCTGCTGTTTGGCGTGATGGGTTACCTGTTTAAGAAACTCGACTACCCACTGGCACCCCTGGTGCTGGCGCTGGTGTTGGGCGACAAGGCCGAGGATGCCTTCCGCCAGTCGATGCTGATCTCGCAGGGCGAAGTGAGCGTTATGTTCTCCAACTACCTGGTCGGCAGCATCACGTCACTGGCGTTGATCTTGCTGTTCTGGCCGCTGATTTCTAAGGTGCTGGCCAAGATTCGGCCACCGAAGAAAGACGAATTTGAGGCCGATCGACCGATCGAGTGATGGAGAAGAGAATCCATCGCAAGATTGCCTTGAGATGGACTGCCGCGCTTCGCTCGCAGTGACGGGATTTTTCGCTACACACAGAAGCCACCTCGCCAAAGCGAGGTGGCTTTTTTAAATCTTGCCGCGCTGTTTCAGGCGGCTCAAGGTTTCTGCAGAGAGGTTCAGGTAAGACGCCAATTCCTTCTTCGGAATCCGCTCAAAGAGTTCGGGGTGTTTTCGCAAAAAGCGTTTCACCCTTCCCGGCGCGTCCAGCAAGTGCAAGGTGATGGTGTGAGCCATGATTTCACTCATCAACTCCATCACGGCATATTCAAAGGACTGCTTGAGATCGTGGTGGCGCTCTAAAAAGGCCACCCAGTGTTCCAGCGGCAGCTTGGCTATCCGAACCTTGGTGACGCAAACCGTGCTGTAAGGTGTTGGCGTCCCCAAACGCCAGGCGGCGTAGCTGGTTTCCATGTCGCGCTCGTCCGTGAAGCGAAGAATCATCTCCTTGGCTTCCTGATTCGTCACCACCCGCTTCAAGATGCCTTCAAGGATGAAATATTGCTCCATCTGGTGGACGCCTTGAGCTAACAAAGTATCCCCTTTGTGGCCGTCGACGATCACCAAATGAGGTTCTAACTCGGCACTCTGTGCCGGCGACATCCCTTTTAAAACGATGTTCTGCGCCAATTGGACGCGAATGATGTTTCTATCGGGATGGTCAATAACAGATGACATGGCTAGGTAGGGTTGGGCGAGACGTAGAACTGACCCGCTCAGGCAGTCTAAATAAGCCAAAAATTGACCGCGATCAATGGTCAATTTATAAGCGGCTCCTATGATAACCGGACAGTGCAGTGAGGCTTGCTCTTGTGCGTGCGAGCCAAACTGTACGGCGTTGTTAATTCACCTTTATCAAAGTCAAACGAAAAGATATTTCCACATGACAAACGACACGCAATCACCGGAACAGACAGATGGGTTTAACCTGGTCATCGATGCCTTGAAGCTCAACGAGATTGACACCATTTATGCCCTGCCCGGCATTCCCATCACCGACCTGACGCGGAAAGCGCAGGCAGCGGGCATTCGCATGATTTCATTTCGTCACGAGCAGCACGCCGGCAATGCAGCCGCCGCCGCCGGATTCCTGACGCAAAAACCCGGCATTTGCCTGACCGTCTCAGCACCAGGTTTCCTGAACGGCTTGACGGCCCTGACCAACGCCACGACCAATTGCTTCCCGATGATTCTGATCAGCGGTTCCAGCGAGCGCGAGATCGTCGACCTGCAGCAAGGCGACTACGAAGAAATGGACCAACTGGCGATTGCCAAGCCGCTATGCAAAGCCGCTTTTCGCGTCCTCCACGCTGAAGACATCGGCGTCGGCATCGCCCGCGCTATCCGCGCAGCCCTGTCAGGTCGCCCCGGCGGCGTGTACCTCGATCTGCCAGCCAAGCTGTTTTCGCAGACGATGGAGGCTGAAGCCGGCAAACGCTCCCTGATCAAGGTGATTGACCCAGCACCACGCCAGATCCCTGCTGCCGATGCCGTCAAGCGCGCCCTCGACCTGCTCAAAGGTGCGAAGCGTCCATTGATTGTTCTGGGCAAAGGGGCTGCCTACGCACAGGCCGATGCAGACATCCGTGCACTGGTCGAAAAAAGCGGCATCCCTTACCTGCCGATGTCCATGGCCAAGGGCTTGCTGCCCGACACCCATGAGCAGTCAGCAGCCGCCACCCGTTCTTTTGTGCTGGCCGAAGCCGACGTCGTCATGTTGGTGGGTGCGCGCCTGAACTGGCTGCTGTCACACGGCAAGGGCAAAACATGGGGCACGCCGTCATCCACGCAATTCATCCAGATCGACATCTCGCCCACTGAGATGGACAGCAACGTGCCTATCGCGGCACCGCTGGTCGGTGACATCGGTTCTTGTGTGTCTGCATTGCTGGGCGGCATGGGCGCCAACTGGGCCAAGCCACCCGCCGAGTGGACACAAGCCATCACTGAGCGAAAAGACAAAAACATGGCCAAGATGGCCGCGACACTGGCGCTCAACCCTGCGGTCATGAACTTCCACAGCGCCCTGAACGTGGTCCGCAATGTGGTCAAGGCCAACCCTGAAGCGGTGGTCGTCAACGAAGGGGCCAACACCCTTGACTTCACCCGCAGCATTGTCGACATGTACCTCCCGCGCAAGCGTCTCGACGTGGGCACCTGGGGCATCATGGGCATCGGCATGGGCTTTGCTGTAGCCGCCGCAGTGACCACCGGCAAGCCGGTGATCGCCATCGAAGGTGACAGCGCCTTCGGTTTCAGCGGCATGGAAGTCGAAACCATCTGCCGCTACAACCTGCCCATCTGCATCGTTGTTTTCAACAACAACGGCATCTACAAAGGCACCGACGTGAATCCATTGGGCGGCGATGTGGCGCCGACGGTGTTCGTCAAAAATGCCCGCTACGAAATGATGATGCAAGCCTTCGGCGGCGTCGGCGTTGTCGCCAACAACCCCGCTGAACTCGCCAAGGCCATGGACGAGGCCATCGCCTCCGGCCGGCCAACCCTGATCAATGCGATCATCGACGAAACCGCTGGCACTGAAAGCGGTCGAATCACCAGCCTGAATCCGCAGAGCGCTGCAAAAAAGAAGTAACCCGTTCACCTTTAGGAAAAATCAAATGAGCAACAAACCTCTCAACGGCATCAAGATCATCGACTTCACACACGTTCAAGCCGGTCCAGCCTGCACCCAAATGCTGGCTTGGTTTGGCGCTGACGTGATCAAAGTCGAGCGCCCAGGCGCCGGCGACGTGACCCGTAGCCAGTTGCGCGACATCCCTGATGTTGACGCGCTGTACTTCACCATGCTGAACAGCAACAAGCGTTCGCTGACCCTCGACACCAAAAAGCCTGAAGGCAAAGCGGTGCTGGAAAAGCTGATCAAAGAATGTGACGTCTTGGTCGAAAACTTCGGCCCAGGTGCACTTGACCGCATGGGTTTCACTTGGGAACGCATCCAAGAACTGAACCCAAAGATGATCTTGGCTTCGGTCAAGGGCTTCAGCGACGGCCACCACTACGAAGACCTGAAAGTCTACGAAAACGTGGCGCAGTGCGCTGGCGGCGCAGCCTCCACCACCGGCTGGTGGAAAGGTGAGCAATCAGGCCCGATGATTTCTTCTGCCGCCTTAGGCGACAGCAATACTGGCATGCACTTGGCCATTGGTATTCTGACGGCCTACATCGGTCGCCAACAAACCGGCAAGGGTCAAAAAGTCGCGGTCGCCATGCAAGACGCCGTGCTGAACCTGTGCCGCGTCAAGATGCGCGACCAGTTGCGCCTCGACAAACTTGGCTACCTGGAAGAGTACCCACAGTACCCGCACGAGACTTTCTCCGACGTCGTGCCACGTGGCGGCAATGCCGGCGGTGGCGGCCAGCCAGGCTGGATCTTGAAGTGCAAAGGCTGGGAAACTGACCCTAACGCGTACATCTATTTCACGGTTCAGGGCCATGCTTGGGCCCCGATCTGCGACGCCATCGGCAAACCAGAATGGAAGACTGACCCGCTGTACATGACACCTAAGGCTCGTCAGCCGCACATCATGGACATCTTCGGCACTATCGAAGCTTGGTTGAAAGACAAAACCAAGTTTGAGGCTGTCGACATCTTGCGCAAGTTTGACATCCCTTGCGCACCCGTTCAGTCCATGAAAGAGTTGCTCAACGACCCATCGCTGCGCGCCAGCGGTTCCATCGTTGACGTGCCGCACAAAGAGCGCGGCAGCTACGTCACGGTCGGCAGCCCGATCAAGTTCTCTGACCTCAAGCCAGAGATCACCGGTTCACCACTGCTGGGCGAGCACACCGACGAAGTGTTGGCCGAACTCGGCTACACCAAGGATCAGATCGCTGCGATGCACACTGCAAACGCGGTTTAAGCGATTTAAGCGCAGCGTTCCCGTCATGGCGAACGTCGCGTGGCCATCCATCTCGGCGGTGCGCGGTGATGGACTGCTGCGCTACGCTCGCGGTGACGGGATTTTTGTTTCTTAATCCAATGTTTGTGCGGGCTTACCGATTGAACTCATGTCATCAACCACAGATTTAAAACAACTCGTCGAGGCCCTCGGCGACGCCATCGTGATCGCTGACGCCAGTGGTGCTATCACCTTGTGGAACCCCGCCGCACAGCGAATTTTCGGCTTCACCGAGATCGAAGCCCTCGGCAAATCGCTCGACATCATCACACCTCAGCGCTTACAACACCGCCATTGGGAGGGCTACCACAAGACCATGGCGAGTGGCATCACCAAATACGGCAACGATGTGTTGCGGGTTCCAGCTGTCCACAAAGATGGCCACAGCTTGTCAATCGCCTTCACCGTCGCGTTGCTTTACGCCGCAGACAAAACAGTGTCAGCCATTGTGGCGGTGATACGGGACGAGACCAGCCGCTTTGAAGAAGAGCGCAAACTGAAAAAACGCGTCACCGAGCTTGAAATGCAGCTGGCAAAACCGGCCAATCCCTCGTCAACCTGATCAAAAAGAATACAAGAGGGAGGGTGAATAATAGGGGCCGCTGCAAAGCACTCCATTTCAACTTCCCAGCAGGAAACTCCATGAGCAAAGCGTTAGACGGCGTTCGCATCCTAGACTTCACCCACGTCCAATCGGGTCCCACCTGTACCCAGTTATTGGCATGGTTCGGTGCAGACGTGATCAAGGTCGAACGCGCCGGTGAAGGAGACGCGACTCGCGGACAACTGCGCGACATTCCGGGTGCTGACAGCCTGTATTTCACGATGCTCAACCACAACAAGCGTTCTATCACGCTCGACACGAAAAAAACCAAAGGCAAAGCCGTTCTGGATGAACTCATCAAGAACTGCGACGTGCTGGTGGAAAATTTTGCGCCCGGTGCGATGGATCGCATGGGTATCACTTGGGAACATATCCACCAACTGAACCCACGCATGATCGTCGCCTCGGTCAAGGGCTTTGGTCCAGGACCTTACGAAGACTGCAAGGTCTACGAGAACGTTGCCCAATGCGCTGGCGGCGCGGCATCGACCACGGGTTTTGACGACGGTCCACCGCTGGTGACCGGCGCTCAGATCGGCGACAGCGGCACCGGACTGCACTTGGCCTTGGGGATTCTCGCTGCACTTTACCAACGCAACACCACAGGACGGGGCCAAAAAGTACTCGCCCCGATGCAGGACGCCGTGCTGAACCTCTGCCGCGTCAAACTCCGCGACCAGCAACGCCTTGAGCGCACGGGCACCATGCACGAGTATCCGCAATACCCTGATGGTAAATTTGGAGAGGCCGTACCGCGTGCCGGCAATGCCTCTGGCGGCGGTCAGCCAGGCTCTATCTTGAAATGTAAGGGCTGGGAAACCGACCCCAACGCCTATATTTACTTCATCACACAAGCTGGCGTTTGGCCGGCGGTGTGCAAGGTGATCGGCGAAGAAGGCTGGATCACCGACGATGCCTACGCCACGCCTGGCGCGCGCCTATTGCACCTCAAACCCATCTTTGCCCGCATTGAGGAATGGACTAAGTCCAAGACCAAGTTCGAAGCGATGGATATTTTGAACCAGTTCGATATTCCTTGCGGACCGATTCTGTCAATGAAAGAAATCGCCGAAGAACCTGCGTTAAGGGCCAGCGGCACCATCGTCGAAGTCGATCACCCCGTCCGCGGCAAATACCTCACGGTCGGAAATCCGATCAAGATGTCGGACAGCGCCACCGACGTGACGCGCTCCCCCCTACTGGGCGAACACACCGACGAAGTGCTCAAGCAGCTCGGCTTCAGCACAGATTACATCGCCGAATTACGCAGCGAACACGTCATCTGAAACAGACGTCTAGCCACTATTTTCAAAGACATCCCTACAAGCCACCATGAACTATCCGATCATTCCTATCGCCGTAGCAACGGCCTCAACCAAGCAGCGCAAGCGTGAAGCGCCAAAAGGAAGACGCGTCGATCCCGTCGCGCTGACGGAGGTTCAAGGTTTGCTCGGAACAGAGTCGAGACAGGCTGACTTGTTGATTGAACACCTGCATAAAATTCAAGATCGTTTTGGCCATTTGTCTGCCGCACATCTGGCGGCGCTGGCGCAAGAAATGCGCATGCCGCAAACCTCAGTTTATGAAGTCGCTACGTTTTATCACCACTTCGACGTGGTGAAAGAAGGCGAAGCGGCACCCGCCGCACTGACTGTGCGAGTCTGTGACGGTCTGTCTTGCGAGTTGGCCGGTGCACAAGAGCTGCTGGCGAAACTGCCTGCCCTGCTGGGCCGCGAGATCCGCGTCATTGCAGCGCCCTGCATTGGTCGTTGCGAGCAAGCGCCAGCAGCGGTGGTCGGCCAAAATCCGGTCCCTAACGCCACCTGCGAGAGCATCGCCGCCACGGTCAAAGCCAACGCTGTTCAGCACATTCCGAGCGGATTCATTGACTTGGCCGGCTACAAAAAGACGGGGGGTTACCAGCTGCTCGAGCAATGCGTTTCAGGTCAGCGTGATGTCGAATCGGTGATCAAGAGCATGGAAGACTCCGGTCTGCGCGGTTTGGGCGGCGCCGGCTTTCCTTCAGGGCGCAAGTGGCGCATTGTGAAGGCCGAAAAAGGCCCGCGCCTGATGGCCGTGAACATCGACGAAGGCGAACCCGGCACCTTCAAAGATCGCGTTTATCTGGAGCGTGACCCGCACCGTTTTCTAGAAGGCATGTTGATCGCTGCCTGGGCCGTCGGCATCGACAAAATCTACGTCTACCTGCGCGATGAATACCACGGCTGCAGGACCATGCTGGAAGCAGAACTCGCCAAACTCCGACTGGCAGCACCGATGGTCGGCATGCCTGAAATCGAATTGCGCCGTGGCGCTGGTGCCTACATTTGCGGTGAAGAATCCGCCATGATCGAATCCATCGAAGGCAAACGCGGCATGCCCCGCCTGCGGCCACCCTATGTGGCACAAGTCGGCCTGTTTGGCCGCCCAACGCTGGAGCACAACTTTGAAACGCTGTTCTGGGTCCGCGACATCCTGACCAAAGGCGGCGACTGGTTTGCCTCGCATGGACGCCACGACCGCAAAGGACTTCGTTCATTCTCAGTCTCAGGTCGGGTTAAAAATCCGGGTATGAAGCTGGCCCCCGCCGGCATCACGATTCAGGAATTGATCGACGAACATTGCGGCGGTATGCAAGAGGACCATGACTTTTATGCCTACTTGCCTGGCGGCGCTTCGGGCGGGATTTTGCCAGCCAGCATGAACACCATTCCGCTGGACTTCGACACCCTGCAGCCGTACGGCTGCTTCATCGGTTCAGCGGCTGTCATCGTGCTGTCTGACAAAGACACGGCCACCGACGCTGCCCGCAACATGATGCGTTTTTTCAAACACGAGTCTTGCGGTCAGTGCACGCCCTGCCGCGTCGGCACCGCCAAGGCCGAGCACCTGATGGCGCAGCCCAAGTGGGACTTAGCGCTGCTGGCTGATTTGTCGCTGGTGATGCGTGATGCGTCCATCTGCGGTCTCGGTCAAGCCGCGCCCAACCCGATGGACTGTGTCGTCAAATATTTCGCGCACGAACTGTGATGCCACTTTTGTCACATCAAGTCTTCCGCTTTAAAGCCTGTTTTAAGGATCAACCATGAACGCCATCACCCGCCAAGAACTCGCTGAGCTGGATGCGCCGCTGGTGAACTTCAGCCTCAACGGCCGCGAAGTCTCGGGACGCGCCACCGAAACCCTGCTGCAAGTCGCCAAACGCGAAGGTGTGGAGATCCCTCACCTGTGCTTCAAAGAAGGCATGGAGGCGGTGGGCAACTGCCGCTCCTGCATGGTCGAGATCAACGGTGAACGGGTGTTGGCACCGTCGTGCTGCCGCGCGCCAACAGCTGGCATGAAGGTCGTCACCGACAGCGAGCGCGCCGTCGCCTCACAAAAGCTGGTGCTCGAATTGCTGCTGTCGGACATGCCCGAAAAAGAATACACGCGCAACAACGAAGTCGACCAATGGGCAGCCAAGATCGGTGTCGGCAAGCCGCGCTTTGAAGCCCGCAAGCACGTGCGTCAAGACCTCTCGCACCCGGCCATCGCCGTCAACTTGGACGCTTGCATCCAGTGCACGCGCTGCCTGCGCGCCTGCCGTGACGAGCAAGTCAATGACGTCATTGGTCTGGCTTTTCGCGGTGACCACGCGAAAATCGTTTTCGACATGGACGACGCCATGGGTGCGTCCACCTGCGTGGCCTGCGGCGAATGCGTGCAAGCCTGCCCGACCGGCGCACTGATGCCGGCGCGCGAAGCCGCGTTGAGCGTGCCCGACAAACAGGTCGAGTCAGTCTGTCCTTATTGCGGCGTAGGCTGCCAGCTGACCTACAACGTCAAAGACGACAAGATTTTGTTTGTCGAAGGCCGGGACGGCCCGTCGAACCATGGCCGTTTGTGTGTCAAGGGTCGCTACGGCTTTGACTATGCCCACCACCCGCATCGCCTGACGGTACCGCTGATCCGCCGTGCCGATGCGCCTAAAACCGGCGACTTCAGCATGGACCCGGACCGCGTGATGGACATCTTTCGCGAAGCCAGCTGGGAAGAAGCACTTGAGTTTGCCGGCGGCAAGTTGGCGGCTATCCGTGACCAGTACGGTAAAAAATCGCTCGCCGGTTTTGGCTCTGCCAAGGGCAGCAACGAAGAAGCCTATTTGTTCCAAAAATTGGTCCGCGTCGGCTTCGGCAGCAACAACGTTGACCACTGCACCCGCTTGTGCCACGCCTCATCTGTCGTGGCCTTGCTCGAAGGCATTGGCTCGGGCGGTGTCTCGAACCCGGTAATGGACGTGACCAAGGCTGAAGTGGTCATCATCATCGGTGCCAACCCGACGGTGAACCACCCGGTCGCCGCCACTTGGATCAAGAACGCCGTCCAAAACGGCACCAAGCTCCTCATCCTTGACCCACGCCGCTCAGACCTGAGCCGCATGGCGCATCGCCATCTGCAGTTCAAACCCGACACCGATGTACCACTGCTGAACGCCATGATGAACGTCATCGTGAGCGAAGGTCTGGTCAATGAGGCATTCATCGCCAGCCGCACCATTGGCTATGAAGAGCTACGCAAAAACGTCGAAGGTTACACACCCGAATTGATGGCCCCCATCTGCGGTATCGACGCTGACACCATCCGCTATGTCGCGCGCTTGTACGCCACCTCCAACAGCTCCATGATTTTGTGGGGCATGGGCGTCTCTCAGCACGTGCACGGCACCGACAACGCACGCTGCCTGATTGCCCTCGCGCTGATGACCGGCCAGATTGGCCGTCCAGGCACCGGCCTGCATCCGCTGCGGGGCCAGAACAACGTTCAGGGCGCGTCCGACGCCGGCCTGATCCCAATGATGTTTCCGGACTACCAGCACGTCACAAGCGCGGCAGTGCGCGCCAGTTTTGAAAAGGCCTGGAGCGTGCCTGAGGGCTCGCTCGACGCCCAGCCCGGCCTGACCGTGGTCGAGGTCATGCACGCCATCAAAAAAGGCGGCATTCGCGGTATGTACGTGCAGGGCGAGAATCCGGCCATGTCGGACCCCGACGCCAACCATGCCCGTGAATCACTGGCAGCACTCGATCACCTCGTGGTGCAAGATATTTTCTTGACTGAAACCGCCTATCTGGCCGACGTCATTTTGCCGGCCAGCGCCTTTCCTGAAAAGGACGGCAGCTTCACCAACACCGACCGGCTGGTGCAGATGGGCCGCAAAGCCGTCAACCCGCCCGGCGATGCGCGGCAAGATTTGTGGATCATTCAGCAGATCGCCAAGCGCATGGGCTGCGACTGGCACTACAACCATGTCAGCGAAGTTTTCGACGAAATGCGCCACACCATGCCGAGCATTGGCGGCATCACCTGGGACCGTCTGGAGCGCGAGCACTCGGTCACCTACCCGTGCCTGAAAGAAGGCGATCCGGGTCAGTCTGTGGTCTTCGTCGACAGCTTCCCAAGCGAGACCGGTCGAGCCCGCTTTGTCCCGGCTGACATCATCCCGGCCAATGAGCGGCCCGACACCGAGTACCCGCTGGTGCTCATCACAGGCCGTCAGTTGGAGCATTGGCACACCGGCAGCATGACGCGTCGAGCCACCGTGCTGGACGCCATAGAGCCCGATCCAGTGGCTTTGGTTCACCCGCTTGACTTGGCCGACATGGGCGGCAAGCCCGGCGACATCGTGACCATCGCGTCTCGCCGCGGTCAAGTCGCCCTCTACGCACGCGCCGACGACAGCTCGCCACGCGGTGCTGTGTTTGTGCCCTTTTGCTATTACGAAGCGGCCATCAACAAACTGACCAACGCGGCACTCGATCCATTCGCCAAAATTCCTGAGTTCAAATACTGCGCCATTCGGGTCTCGCTGGGTGGCATTCCTCCCGTGCAGAACAGCTATGGTGGCGGCCAAGCGTTAGAGAATTCCATCGCATTAAGAACGGCCTGAAGTCATCGCTTTTGAGCTTGGCATGCGTTGCAATGGTGTTTTTTTGGTTTTCAGAGGCAAATGAGCAACAAAAAAGAGCAAAAAAGTGATTTCTACCTGTGAAAACGCTGATTTCTCCAGTAGCATCCGCAATGCCAGTGGTGAGTAGTTATCTTCATTGGTGATTTATCAACTTTCAGAAGGAAAATCAATCATGGCAACTGCGAAAAAAGCACCGGCAAAAAAAGCAGCCGCAAAAAAGGCTGCACCGGCAAAAAAAGTAGCTGCAAAAAAAGCAGCCCCCGCTAAGAAAGTAGCTCCAGCGAAAAAAGTAGTCGCTAAAAAAGCAGCGCCTGCAAAAAAGGTCGCCGCTAAAAAAGCAGCTCCTGCAAAGAAGGTCGCCGCTAAAAAGGCCCCTGCTAAAAAACGCACCCCTAATGCAGCGTTCATGAAGCCACTGACCCTGAGCCCAGCTCTGGCAGCCGTGGTCGGCGACAAGCCACTGCCACGCACTGAAATTGTCAGCAAGCTCTGGGTTTACATCAAAGCCAAAGGCCTGCAGGACAAAGTCAACAAGCGCATGATCAACGCAGACGACAAGCTGAAAGCCGTCTTCGGCAAAGCCCAAGTCTCGATGTTCGAGATGGCTGGCCTGATCGGCAAGCACATCGTCAAATAATCAGCTCGGCTGATGATCAAAAGACCGGTTCGCCGGTCTTTTTTTTGCTCAAAAAAAACCGACCCATGTGTGAACTGGGCCGGCTTTTTGAAGGACGTTGAACGGTATGTTCAGCGGTCAGGTCAGGCTGCGAAGTTGGCTTCAGCGAACTTCCAGTTAGCCAGGTTCGACAGGAAGGTTTCGACAAACTTAGGGCGCGCGTTGCGGTAGTCGATGTAGTAAGCGTGCTCCCAGACGTCGACGGTCAGAAGGGCTTTGTCAGCGGTGGTCAGAGGCGTGCCGGCAGGACCCGTGTTGACAATGTCAACCGAGCCGTCAGGCTTTTTCACAAGCCACGTCCAGCCGGAACCGAAGTTGCCAACGGCTGATTTCACGAAAGCTTCTTTGAAGGCGGCGTAAGAGCCAAATTTGGCGTTGATGGCTTGTGCCAACGCGCCGGTAGGCTCGCCACCACCCGCAGGCTTCATGCAGCTCCAGAAAAAGGTGTGGTTCCACACTTGAGCCGCATTGTTGTAAACGCCACCCGTCGACTTCTTGATGATATCTTCCAGGCTCATGGCTTCAAACTCAGTGCCCTTTTGCAGGTTGTTGAGATTGACCACATAAGCGTTGTGGTGCTTACCGTGGTGGTATTCAAAAGTCTCTTGGCTGTAATGAGGCGCCAAAGCATCGATAGCGTAGGGCAAAGACGGGAGAGTATGTTCCATAGCGTTTTTCCTTAAGGGTCGTTTAAATAAAGACTTAGAGATTGTAAAAACTAAATGAGATGGCGTTGCGACACCGTCAAATTAACCTCGCCATCAGCCAAAGTAGCGCGCACCGGCTGGCCGACGCTGAGTTGTTTTGCACGGGTCAAGGCTTGCCCTTGCACATCAGACAACCAAGCATAGCCACGCTGCAAAACAAGGTGCGGGTCGAGAAGTTCAAGCCGTGTTTGAGCGCGCTCTAAGCGCTGACGCTGGCTTGCGGCAGAAGTGGTCATGGCCTTTGGCAAATCTTTATCAAAAGCGTTCAGTTGGCTCGATTGACGCTGCAAAGCAAAACGCGCGGCATGCCGAAGCCGTTGTGCCTGCAGCGCCAGACCCGCCTTTTCGCGCGCCACCAAGTGTGAGGGCTGAGTCACTTTGGAGGCCGCCCAGTCAAGCCGTTGGTTGCTGGACTCGAGTTGCCGGTCCACGGCATTTTGCAGTCGATCACGTGTCAGTTCCAAGGCCCGTAACCAAACGCTCTGCGGTTGTGCGCAGAGTTCTGCTGCAGCCGTCGGCGTCGGTGCCCGCACATCTGCGCAAAAATCGGCAATGGTGAAATCAGTCTCATGGCCGACGCCTGAGACCACCGGTATCGGCGACGCGACGATGGCGCGGGCTAAAGACTCATCGTTGAAGGCCCAGAGGTCTTCCATCGCGCCACCGCCGCGAACCAACAGCAAGACGTCGACTTCAGCACGCTTTACAGCCTTGCCAAAGGCTTGCAACAACTCACCCGCCGCTTGCGCACCCTGCACGCTGGCCGGGTAAATCACCACCGAAACATGCGGTGCGCGGCGCGAAAGCGTGCTGACCACATCGTGCAATGCAGCGGCTCCCAGCGAAGTGATGATGCCGATGGTGCGAGGCAACAGCGGCAGGCTGCGTTTACGGGCGAGATCGAACAAGCCTTCGGCGTCGAGCTTGGCTTTTAGCCGTGCGAATTGCTCAAACCAGTTGCCCTGCCCGGCTTCCCGCAAGGACTCGACCACCAGCTGCAACTCGCCACGCGGCTCGTACACGCCCAAACGGCCGCGTACCTCGACCAACAAGCCATCGCGTGGCGAAAAGTCCAACATCGAAGCCGCCCGCCGGAACATCGCGCAACGCACTTGGCCTTGTTCGTCCTTCAGATTGAAATAGCAGTGGCCACTGGTGGCACGGGAAAAGCCGGCGATTTCGCCCTTCACCGCCACCGGGTTGAAGCGCGCCTCCAGGCTGTCGGCAATGGCGCGCAACAGCGAACCCACAGGCCAAATTCGAACGCCAGAGGCTGACAGGCCCGCCTCCTGCAGAGGTTCAAACAAGATGGGCTCCGGGCACTTGAGCAGAAGGGTTCAGGTCTGGGGTCATCGAAGAATGAAGATGCGTCACTGGTTAAAAATTGATCGTTCTGTCTGGATCTCATGCTGGTGCGAGCACGGCAGCGTAAGCTGGAAGGTTGCACACAAAGTTATCCACAGATTCTGTGGGTTCAACGTGGACTCCGCAGTCCGAGAACATCAGCACTCTAAGCCATAATTCAACACCTTTAAGACGCTGGAGTTATCGCTTTGTTCACAATCATACAAGCCGCAGGTTGGCCCATTTGGCCACTGATTGCCTGCTCGGTCTTGGCCGTGGCCTTGGTGATCGAACGCTTTGCCAGTCTGCGGGATAACAAAGTGGCTCCGCCCAAGCTGACAGACGAAGCCATCACCGTCTCGCGCACCAGCGTGCCGTCGGCTGAGATTGTGCGGCAACTCGAACAAAACTCCATCCTCGGTCGCGTCTTAGCCAGCGGCCTGCGGGCTTTGACACTCAATCCACGCCTCAGTGAAGACGACCTGCGGGCGACGCTGGAAGGTGCTGGCCGTGAAGCTGCCCATGAGCTCGAACGCTATTTATCGGCGCTGGCCACCATCGCCTCGGCAGCCCCCCTGCTGGGGCTGCTCGGCACGGTGATCGGCATGATCGAGATTTTTGGCTCGCAAGGCGGAACCGCCGGCAGCGTCACGGGCGCAGGCAACCCGGCGCAACTCGCGCAAGGCATTGCCATCGCGCTGTACAACACGGCCTTCGGGTTGATCGTGGCGATTCCTGCGCTGATTTTCTGGCGTTATTTCCGCGCCCGGGCAGACGGTTATCTGTTGCGCATGGAGCTGGCGACTGAGCGCTTTGCCCGGCATCTCAACACGCTGCGGAAACCATCGTGAGTAGCCCAAAAAATCCGGACAAGGCCAGCACATGAATTTTCGCCAACGTTCGCGCGACGAACCTGAGATCAACCTCATCCCGTTCATCGATGTGCTGTTGGTGGTCGTGATTTTTTTGATGCTGTCGACGACCTACAGCAAGTTCACAGAACTGCAAGTCAACCTGCCGGTAGCGAACACCGATGCTGCCCGCGATTACCCGAAAGAGATCATCGTGGCGGTCAGCAGTGACGGCCGCTACTCGATCAATCAAAACGTGATGCCAAGCCGCAGCCTGGACGCGTTGGCAACGGCCTTGCTGGCAGCCAATCCGCCAGGCAGAAACAACAAAGACATGGTGCTGATCATCAGCGCGGATGCCAGCGCCAGCCACCAATCCGTCATCCTCGTCATGGAAGCGGCCCGTCGCGCCAATTTGTCGCACATCACATTTGCCACCCAAAGCACCAGCGGCAAGCGCTGATGACATTACAACGTACCTTGCAAAACGCTTGGACGCGGCGCGGCCCACTGGCCTGCCTGCTGTGGCCGCTGGCGCAGCTACACGCGGGTGCCGTCGTGCTAAGGCGCTGGTTGTATCAGCAAGGTATTTTGAAATCTTGGCGCGCAGACGTGCCGGTCATCGTCATTGGCAATGTCGTTGCGGGTGGCGCGGGTAAAACACCGCTGGTGATGGCACTGGTCAAGCATCTGCAGGCCGCTGGCAGACAACCCGGTGTTGTTTCGCGCGGCTATGGGCGACAAAACGACAACTGTCTCGAGGTCTTTTCAGGGGTGCCCGCCAGCCGGTGCGGCGATGAACCTCTTCTCATCAAAAAAAGTACGGGTGTACCGGTGTTTGTGGCCCGTCGCCGGATGGACGCTGTGCGTGCCTTGCTGGCGGCATATCCGCAAACCGACGTCATCCTTTGCGACGACGGGCTGCAGCACCACGCCTTGCAGCGCGACCTCAACATTGCTGTGTTTGACGAACGTGGCATCGGCAATGGCTGGTTGCTGCCCGCCGGGCCATTGCGTGAACCCTGGCCCCTGACAGACAAAAGCAAGCAGCGCCCAGGGCCGCATGCAGTGGCCCCGATTGACCTGCTGCTGCACACCGGGCAGACTGCCGCCTTCGCCGGCTTTCAGTCGCGTCGGGCGCTGGCCGACAACGCTGTTGCTGTCGATGGCACGCAGGTTCCGCTCGACAGCCTGAAGGGCGAAGCACTGGTCGCTGTGGCGGCCATAGCCAATCCAGAGGCTTTCTTTTCGATGCTGCGCCAACGCGGCCTCACGCTGGTGCGATGCGTCCCGCTACCCGACCATGCCAGCTTCGATGACAAGGTCGACAGCGATGCCTTGTGGGCGTCCGGTCAACGCCTGCTGTGCACCGAAAAAGACGCCGTCAAACTCTTTGCTCGCTACCCTGATGCTGGCCAACAACTGCTGGCAGTACCGCTGGTATTCACGCCAGAGCCAGGCTTCCTGCATGCTTTCGACGCGCGGCTGAACGCCTTGCTGCCGCCGGTTTCACGCTGACTTCTCATTTACCATTGCCACATGGACACCAAACTTCTTGAACTGCTGGTCTGCCCTGTGACCAAAGGCCCACTCACCTACAACCGCGACAAGCAAGAGCTGATCTCGCGCAGCGCACGCTTGGCTTACCC
>CANCCE010000013.1 GCA_947374505.1 Comamonadaceae bacterium
TGCCTGACGATCACCAGGTTCAGCTGGTCTAGCAAGTCTTCTGAGAAGCTGGCTTTGATCTCCAGCTCGGTCAGGCGCTGGTCGGTTGTGTCCTCGTGTGTCATTCACCTATTGGACCTGAAATTTGACGGTGTAAAGTAGGCACCCATTCAAGTCATGCGCATTCAAGCGCGACAAACACAGGAATTCAATCATGGGCGCGCAGTGGAAAGCAAAAGGCAAGGAACTGGCTGCAAATGCCAGAGGCAAATTGTTCGGACGGTTAGCCAAAGACATCATGATCGCGGCGCGCAACGGGGCTGACCCGGCCTCGAACTCGCGGCTGCGACTGGTGGTCGAGCAAGCCCGCAAAGTCTCCATGCCCAAAGAGACCTTGGACCGCGCTATCAAAAAAGGTGCCGGTCTGACAGGTGAGGCGGTTAATTTTGAACATGTGATCTATGAAGGCTTTGCGCCACACCGCGTGCCGGTGATGGTCGAGTGTCTGACCGACAACGTCAACCGCACCGCCCCCGAAATGCGTGTGCTGTTTCGCAAAGGGCAACTGGGCACCTCGGGTTCCGTGTCCTGGGATTTTGACCATGTGGGCATCATCGAAGCCGAGACCTTGGTGGCTGGCAGCGATCCGGAACTGGCCGCCATCGAAGCTGGCGCGCAAGATTTCGAGCCCAGTGAGGAAGACGGCACCACGATCTTTTTGACGGACGCCACTGACCTCGATCTGGTCAGTCGCGCACTGCCCGCCCAAGGCTTTGGCGTACTGTCTGCGAAGCTCGGCTACAAGGCTAAAAACCCGGTTGACCCTGCCAGCCTGAGCGCTGAACACTTGGAAGAAGTGGAAGCTTTTCTGGCCGCCATCGATGGCAATGACGACGTGCAAAACGTCTTTGCAGGCTTGGCCGGTTAAGGGTAAAAAGCCTCGACCTTGCCTTTCAGCTTGAGCAACAGCGGCTGGCCTTTGCGGTCCAGCGCTTTGCCGGCGGGCACCTTCACCCAGCCTTCGCTGATGCAATATTCAGCGACGTCCTGACGCTCCTTGTCGTTGAATCGAATGCCAATGTCGTGTTCAAACACGGCGGCAACGTGGTGAGGACTGCGCGGGTCAATCGACAAATGGTCGGGTAATGCGGGGCGTTCGGTGGCTTGGTTCATGAGGTTCTTTACAAATCAGGTTTTCAGATCTTCGAATCTAACCTGATTTTGCCGGTTTTCACGCGGCCTCAGCGGATCATCGCAGCGATGTTGTGACCGACCAGATCGAACGCTTTTTGATTGACATCATTTGATGGTGACAGGCGCCAGCGCTCTGGCAATACTGGCTTCGCCCCGACCATAAACAGCTGCACTGTAGTTGGAGACGGTATCTTGCCGGGCAGTGTTGAGCAACTGGTTGGTAATCTGAGCCGAGTTTGAATTGGTAAATTTACTGCCCAAAATGGCCGCATAGCCACTGATGATTGGCGCGGCAAAGGAAGTGCCGTACAAGCCGGTCTTGCTGCCCTCAACACCGACGGTCAAAAACTGTTTTTGCACGGTGGCATCCGTACCGGCCATGTTGGAATAACTCGCCAACGTGGCTTGTTTGATGGTTGATCCGTTGCTGTTCAAGGCCCCGACGTAAATAGCCGAAGCCGTGCCTTTTAAGGCCAGACTCAGGTAATCCACTTTGCCTGCCGCATTGGTGCCGCCGACAGCCACTGAATCATTGCCGGCAGCCTTTGAAATGATGGCTGCGCCAGTTGACGCATAGTTAATGATCGATTTTTCCTCTGCGCTCCAGCCGATCTGGCTCGCGGTATAGCCAGCAGATGCGTACATGGCGTAGCTCATATTCACGACGTTCAAGCCGCTGTTCAACCTCACTGTGGTGCCTGAAGTGAAATCTTGCGTCTGAAGGGTGGCCAATGGGGCAAGCATGCCGGCTTCTTTGGATGTCCACTCACCGTGCCGCAACAGCTGAATGCCGGTGCCTAAATTTCCGTAATAACCTGATTTACTTTTAAAGTCATCAAGAACAATCAGGGTGACGCCCTGACCCTTGAAGCCTTGATTCCAAGCGGCGCTAACCTCTGTGTTCATCCAGGATTGCAAGAGCGGGGGGTTGCTAGCGTCCGAAATCAGGGACTTGCCTTGAGCCACGGCATAGCTCGATACCAAAGTCAGCACCAGTGCGGACGTCATTTTGAAATTGGGTGTCATACGGTGTCTCGAATGAAGTCGTCAAAAAACTAAAAGCGGCGGCTGAACTGAAGCAACACCTGATTTTTATTGCCAGACTGTTCATTGAACAAATAAGGCAAGGTGTTTGCAGGTGACAGCGTCGATGCGGCCAGACGGCAATTCACTTCCTGTACGCCACCCAGGTCGCCGTAGTTAGCGGTGCAACTCTTTTCTTTCAACTGTCCGCCAAACAAGGTGGTCGCCTTGAGGGACAGAAAAGTGTTCTTTTGTAGTTCGGTTTGAAAAATAGCGCCTAATCTCAAACTCGGTGAGATGGCGTATTTGACGCCGCGCTCGCCGGTGCCGGCACCCCAGATAACACCAAATTGAGAGCTGAGCTGAGTCATCAAGGTCACATGCGTATCTTTCCAGGCACTTGTATACCAGGGGTTGAAACTCACCCAAGCACCTCCCGCAGACTCAAAACCCGACTGTTGAAGCGGATCCAACCTTTTGGAATGCCCGTTGTCCTGCTTCATCTCGATCAGGTGGGTCGCCTCGAGCAGGGCATATTGTGAATTTCTCCAATTCAAACTGTTCAAGTCAAACGCTGAAGTGATGCCGGAAGCCGAAAAACCTGCAGCGATAACCACATGTTTCAAACGCCTGATCACCTCAAGTTTCATTCAAGTTTTCCCGATTTATGCCATCACCCCATTTGATCGGCACCAGTTCAAAAAGCTTGAGTTCTTAACTCGTCTCCAGCTGCCACATCCGCTGCCCGCAAGGCCAAGTCAATCTTGGGCCTGCTCCATTCACTGGACAACATATGGATAAAGTTTGAAGTGAAGCCCCGCAGATGCTGCTGCCGATGCAGCCAGACGTAGCTGGTGGAAGGTTCAAACAAATGACGGGCGCTGATGCTTTTAAGCCCCGCATCCCGCTTGGCGTCGAAAGCAATCTCCGGCAGTGTGGCGATGCCCATACCAGACGCCACAAAGGCTTTGATCACATCCGCATCGGTGGCGCTGAGCACCACGTTGGGGTGTATTTTTTTGGAGTCAAACGCGCTCATCACCGCGACACCGCCCGCGAACGATTTATCGAGGTTGATCATCGGGTAATGCGACAAGTCAGCCAGGCTGATTCGCTTGATCTGCAGCAGCGGATGCTCGTCTGGCACCAAGACACAGCGGCTGATCTGATACCAAGGCAAGCGCGCCAAGTCAGGCATGGCGGTAGTAGGTGCGGTGCAAATACCCACATCGGCTTCGCCATCGTTGACCCACTGCACAATTTGATCAGGATTGCCTTGGCGCAAGCTCAGGTGCACCTCCGGAAACTGGGCTTGAAAGCGCCGCACGACCGGAATCAAAAGATAGCGCGCATGCGCATGGGTGGTGGCGATCACCAGGTTGCCCTGGGTTTCATTCGCAGCCTCGGCCCCGACACTGCGCAAGTTGTCAATGTCTCGCAAAACGCGCCGGGCAATCTCTACCGCGCTGCGCCCCGCTTCGGTCAACGCGGCAATCCGGTTGCCCTGACGCACCAACAAGTCCACCTTCAACTCTTCTTCCAGCAAACGAATTTGTCGGCTGATCCCCGGCTGCGAGGTGTGCAGCGCTTGCGCAGCCTTGGTCAGGTTGAGTTTTTGTTCGACGATTTCCGTCAGGTAGCGCAGTTGTTGGATGTTCATATGGCAGCCGTTGTTTCTTGCCAAGTACCATGTCTTTTGGTTATCGTAACCTAAGCAACAATTAGTATTCGACATGCTTGTTTTTCCCTAAACTGCGCCTCAACAGCTAGCAAGGCACGAGGAAGACATGTCATGAAACGCAAACACTTGGGCGCATCCAGCCTCGAGGTTTCCGCCCTTGGGCTGGGTCACAGCATGGGCTTTGACGACTTCAGCGACCAAGGCCTGTCCGAATTCAAAAACTTGGTCAGCCGTGCCCTGGAACTGGGTTTGAACTTTTTTGACAGCTCAGACGCTTACTGGAATGGCTTGCACGAAGAGTGGCTGTGCGCCGCACTGAAAGGCCAGCACCACCAAGCCATCGTCACCAGCAAGTTCGGCAACATCACGCTGGCTGACGGCAGCAAAGCCACCAACGCCAGCCCGGCCTACGCGCAGGCTTGCTGTGAAGCCAGCCTCAAGCGCTTGGGCACGGACTGCATTGACCTCTACTACCTGCACCGCGTCGATCCCAAAACGCCGATTGAAGACACCGTAGGTGCCATGTCCCGTTTGGTGGAACAAGGCAAAGTGCGCTACCTGGGTATTTGCGAAGCAGGGGTCGACACCTTGACCCGTGCGCACCGCGTTCACCCTATCGCCGCCTTGCAAACCGAATATTCGCTCTGGTACCGCGACACAGAACTCGAGATGATTGACGTTTGCAGGCAACTCAACATCGCCTTTGTGGGTTACTCGCCACTCGGGCGCGGCTTGCTCACCGGGGGCATTCAGAACTTTGACGACTTGGCCAGCTCAGACCGTCGCCGCATTCACCCGCGCTTCCAGGGTGACAACTTGGCGCATAACTTGGCCTTGGTGGCGCGCATGAAAACCATCGCCGACCGACTGGGGCTGACCACAGCACAACTGGCGATCGCCTGGACGGTCGCGCAAGGGGATGACATCGTGGCCATCACCGGCACCCAACGCATTCACTATTTAAAGCAGAGCGTGGCCGCAGCAGAAGTGACCCTGAGCGCTGGCGACCTGCAGGAACTCGAAAGCATCTTCACCGCAGAAGCGCGTGCTGGCGATCGCTACCCGCGCGAGATGCTGCCCGGCCTGGGCATTTGATTTTTCTTTTCCACACCCACCCTGTTCACCCCTTTCACCCTTTTCAATTTACCCAGAGGCACCATGAGCAAAGACCCCCGCGTTGAATCGGCCATCTCCCATTGGGCACCCCGTTTTGTTTCCAACGGCGTGCTGCTGACCGACTTTCAAGAAGTGACCCAAGGCATTGCGCGCTGGGAAGACTGGACCGGCGCCTGGTGCAAAAGGGCGGAGGTGCATGAATCTCTCGGCCACGAAGCCCTCGACCAAGGCTACAAACTCAGTGCCAGTGAGCACTTGTCGCGCGCCGCCGTGTACTACCACTTTGCCAAGTTCGTGTCGGTGCATGACGTGGCCGAAATGCGCGCGGCCCACATGAAAGCCGTGGCCTGTAAACAGCTCGCTTTGCCACACATGCGCCCGCCGGCCAGACGGGTGGAAATCCCTTATGAAAACGGATTTTTAGCGGGCTTTCTCAGACTGCCCGAGGGGGCGGTGAAACCACCGGTGTTGATCATGGTGCCGGGGCTGGACTCGGCCAAAGAAGAACTCGAAGCCTACGAGCAACCCTTCTTGGCACGCGGCATCGCCACCTTGATGGTGGACGGCCCCGGCCAAGGCGAAGCCGAATACGACTTCCCGATTCGCGGCGACTACGAGGTCCCCGTCAAAGCCATGGTCGACTGGTTGTTGACCTGCCCCGAAGTCGACAGCACACGCATCGGCCTGTGGGGCGTCAGTCTGGGTGGCTACTACGCGCCACGCGCGGCAGCGTTTGAGAAACGCCTGAAAGCCTGCATCGGCTTGGCCGGTCCATATGACTTTGGCGACACCTGGGACGCACTGCCCGAGCTCACGCGCGAAGCCTTTCGCGTGCGCAGTCATCTGGCCACACAAGCCGAAGCCAAAGCCTACAGCAGCACCCTGACCATGAAGAATGGCATCGCTCAACAAATTGAGTGCCCCCTGTTCTTGGTCACCGGCAAGTTGGACCGCATCATTCCTTGGCAAGACACGCAGCGCATGGCACAAGAAGCCTCGGGCCCGGTGGAACTGCTGATCGTCGAGGACGGTAACCACATCGCCAACAACCGCCCCTACCGCTACCGGAACCGCACAGCCGACTGGATGGCAGAACAACTTGGCATGCCACGCATTTAATGCATCGTCTCACCACAGGAATCGTCATGAAAAAACGCTCATCTCGCCTCAACGCCACCGTGACCACGCGCCGCGCCTGTGTCTATGCCATGCTGGCCGCGGCCGCCTTCATCGTGCCGCTGACAGCACACGCGCAAGCCTTCCCCAACCGGCCCATCAAGTTGATTTCAGGCGCCACCGCCGGCAGCGCGTCAGACATCGTGGCCCGCTCCGTCGCCGAAAAACTGCAAGCCGAGTTTGGCGTTCCGGTGCTGGTAGAAAACAAAGCTGGCGCGGCCGGCACGCTGGGCATTCAAGCCTTGCTGGGTGCGCCTGCGGACGGCCACACCGTGCTGGTCTACACCAGCGCTCACACGGTGCTGCCCCTGATCAACAAAGTCAGTTACGACCCGCTGCGCGACTTCTCGGCCATCACCCCTTTGGCCATCGTGCCGAATGTGATGGTGGTGTCGCCATCCAAGGGCTACAAAACCGTGAAGGACGTGGTCGACGCCGCCAAAGCCAAGCCCGGGCAACTCAACTACGCCTCCGTCGGCTTGGGCAGCGCCACCTACATGAGCGCCGAAAAGTTCAAGCTGGCCACCGGCATCGACGCGGTGCACGTGCCCTACAAAGGCTCGCCTGAAGCCATCACCGAAACCATGACCGGCCGCGTCGACTACTTTTTTGCGCCGCTGGTCTCGGCCCTGCCCATGATCAAAGCGGGCAAGCTGATTGCCCTGGCCGTTGGCACGCCCAAGCGCTCAGCGCAATTGCCCGACGTGCCCACACTGACCGAAGCCGGCATTGCCAAGGCGGATTATTTGTTCTGGACCGGCATGCTGGTCTCGTCTAAAACGCCGCGGGAGATCGTCCAAAAGCTCAACCAGTTTTCACTGAAAGCCTTGCAATCGTCTGAAGTCAAAGAGCGCTTGGCGAGTCTGGGTGCCGAACCGCTGCCCATGAGCCCCGAACAGTTTGATGGCATGATCCGCGCAGAAATGGTGTCAAACGCAGAAATCATCAAAGCGGCAGGCATCAAGACGGAGTAAGGGGCTTGTGCTTTTGGACCCGTTCAACACCCACTCGAATGTGACCGCCATATGAAGTTGTGCCGACTTTTCTTACTTGTTTCACTGTTGCTGCTTCAGGGAACATCTCGCGCTGAGGTGATTCTGGTTCCGTTTAACGATGACACCGTTCCAACCGCCTATTGGCCGAAACCCAACTCAGTCGCCACCTTGATTTTTTTACCTGGCGGCGATGGTAGTTTTGGGATGGCTTTAAAAACCAATCCCCAGCCCACTTGGCTTCTCAAAACGCTGAGCCAAACAGACACTGAAAAGTCTATTGATCTGGTTTTTATGGACAGTAGAACGTCACTTGGCTGGAAAAATGGCGATGTTGGGCCTAGATTTACCAGCGGTCATATTGAGCGGATCAAGGTGGTGGTAAATTTTTACCGTCAGAAAAAGTCGCAGCCTATTTTTCTGCTCGGCCACAGCAATGGGGCTATCAGCGTTGCTGAATTTTTAAATCAAACTACCGAACATCAAAACTCGCTTGGTGGCGTCATCTTCAGCGGCAGTAGAAACGAGACCCACGTCAAGTCGCCGCTGAACATCCCTGTGATGGTGCTTCATCACAAAGATGATCCCAACAGTTGGACACGCCCTGCCAACGCACAAGCCTTGTTCACGGCCTTGAAAGCGAAGAACTCAGCGTCCACTGAAATGGCGCTTGTGCAGGGTGGTTTCGACGAAGGGAACCCATCAACCAGCGGTCGACATATGTACGCTGGCTCAGTGGATCAAGCGGGGCATTTGGTGAGTGATTTCATTCTCAGTCATCTCAAATAGTATTGATGCCGGGATAGCGGCCGGCAAAGTCCTCAGCGCGACCCTGCGACCTTGGTTGCGCCATCACCGTGGCGGCCATACCGGTGCGTGCGTCCCCAAAGGCACGGCAGGTCGCGACCAGTTCGGCGGCGTTTCTGACATCTGCGCCACCGGGGCGAGGTGCGTTAGCCGGCCAGCCGGAGAGGCCGAATCCATCACATACGTCGCGATTTCATCGGCCGGCAGATTGGCCGGCATCGCCGCAAACTCAGCGGCTTGTAGCAGCCCCTGCTGACGCACCCAATGGCCGCAACCGGCCAGCGACAAACGGACCAGCCAACTGCCGCCTTCGGTGGCGCGCCGAGCCAGTGCCAGCATGGCACCATACGCCATCAAATAACCGGCAACGTAATCCTGTACAGATACCGGCATCATGGCCGGCCGCTCATGGTCACCGCGAAACGCCATGCCACTGGCTGACTGCACCACCGTGTCATAGCCACGCCGCTCTCGCCACGGCCCGGTGTGACCCCATGCACTCAAGCTGATGTAAACAATGCCCGGCCTTAAGGCGGCCAGATCCTGTGGCGAAAACCCGCGCGCCGCCAACGCTCCGGGTCGATAGGATTGGGAAAAAATATCCGACCCGCGCGCCAGATGACGCAGTTGCTCAACGCCCTCGGCAGTGCGCAAATCGATGAACGTGGACAATTTTCCCAACCCCGTATCAAGGTCAAATATGCCGGAATCTGGCAAGCCCTCGCGCGACACGCGCATCACATCCGCACCGTGTTCGGCCAGAGTGCGGCCGCAAGTCGGTCCGGCCAGCACGCGCGTCAGATCGAGCGCCCGGATGCCCGACAAGGGGCGAGCCCCTTGCGGCAGCGGCTCGGGCGGTGCATCACCGATACGAACGATCTCAAACAAGGGCTCGCTGGCCACAAAGGCGGCCTGGGGGCTGGCCTTCCATTCTTCTTCGCTACGCACGAAAGCAGCGCACCCGCCCACCGCAGCAATCGCCTCTTCCAGCGCCAGTCCGTCCCACTGGGCAACTGCTGCGGAGACCGCCTGCGGATCCGGCTCGACGCCAAGCACGCTCAGATTTCGCGCCCGCAAATTTGAAAAGTTGCAGTGCAAATAGATCCAGCGGCCATTCTTGGTTTGATAAAAACCAGTCACCTTATCGGTCGGGCGCGGCGGCGTCTTGCCGTCGATCTTCAGGTAATGGTTGCTGCGCATGGCAGCGGCCGCATGGCGCGCATTGACGCTCACCTGCTGTGGCATGCCACCACGCAAGGTCCATAAATTAGCCGCCGCGACGGCTGCCGCAGCGATCGACGCCGCGCCCGTGCCGGCAATGCGGTAACGGGTGGCAAAAACCGGATCATCACCGGTGATCGTCGCCGTCTGCGCGGCAGCGTCGGGCAATCCCCCGCAGGAGATGAGTTCTGACAAAGCTCGATTCATGGCACTCCTTATGGAATAAACAGCAGCGACAGGCCTGCTTTGGGCGACGCGCACCAAGCCAACGCACCGCGCGCGAACGCATCACAACCCACATTTTCCATGCCGACTGGCTGGACAACAGCGCAATGCCAATATATGGACTTATTTTTAAGATGGGACAGTGGCGGTTGCGAAAAAACGTATCTAAACTTTGCGCTACTGCACCCTATAGTCCCGTATATTGGACTCTCACTCAAGGAGACCAGCGTATGTCGAACACGCCCGATAGCACCCTCGCCCCCAGCTGCGTGCGCCGCTCTGATGTCCTACCTGCCACACAAGCCAAGCCATGAGTCAAAGTGCCATCTCCCAATTGGTCGCCGTCACGCAAGGAATGCAACTTCAGCATTTTTCAGCCAACACGATTTCTGCCGCCAAGCGTGCCATCCTAGACAGCCTTGGCTGCGCGATTGCGGCGACTGGCTGCGAACCGGCCCGCATTGCCGGCCCGCTCGTCGCTGGCGGTAGCGGCGTAGCCACAGTGATCGGCGAAGCCGCCCCTTCCACGCTGGAACGCGCCGTATTACTCAACGGCATCATGCTGCGCTACCTCGACATGATGGATGTCTACTGGGCACAGGACGTCTGTCATCCCTCAGAAAACATCCCGCTGGCGCTGGCCAGCGTTGAAAGCACCCAAGGCAGCGGTGCCCGTTTTATCGAGGCAGTGGTGGTTGGCTATGAGGCGCAGATGCGCCTGACCCATCTCCTGTCGCTGCAAAGCATGGGCCTGCACCACGTCACGGCTGCCGGTATCGTCGCGCCCCTGGTGCTGGGCAAGGCCTGGCAACTGGACGCCACCGTCATCGAGCAGGCGGTGGCGCTGTCGGGATGCCGCCAGCTCACGGTACATGCGCTGTCGAAGGGCGGTATCAGCATGGCCAAGGCAATCGCTTATGCGTGGACGGCCATGAACAGCCTACTGGCAGTTCGGCTGGCGCAGGGCGGCTTTACCGGCCCCACTCATTTTTTAGACTGGCTGGGCAAAGACGGGCCGGCGCAGGGCAGTTACGCGCCCGACGCACTGCAACCCGGCAGCACGCCGATGATTGAGCGCACCAGCTTCAAGCAATTCCCCGTGCAGTTTGAATTACAGACGCCCAACGAGGTCGCCATACGCCTGCATGCGCAGATCGCCGGCGCGCCGATCGCCCGGGTAGAAATCACCGTGCCGCCGATCACCGTCAAGCGCACAGCCGACCCGACCAAGTTCAAACCCGCCAATCGCGAAACGGCGGACCACAGCCTGCCCGTGACGGTCGCCATGTCGTTGCTCGACGGAAGACTGACCGCGGCCCAGTTCGAACACGACCGTTGGTCCGATGACGATGTTGCGGCGCTGGTGGCGCGCACCGAGGTGCTGGCCGATGAGGCTTTCGCCGCCGACTACCCGCAGGGACGCCCGGCGCGCGTGACGGTAGAACTGGCGAACGGCCAACGCTGGACCGAGTTCCAGGAAGTGCCTTACGGCGACATCACGCGCCCCTTGGACGATCAAGCGATCGAACAGAAATTTTTAGCCAATGCAGTCGACATCATCGGTGCGCAGCGGGCACAGGCGATTGTTGATTGCGTCGCCCGGCTCGAGCAAGTGCCCAACATCAGCGAATTAACACGCTTGTTAGCCGCAGGCTGACAGCCCATCCAACAAGACAGGGAACATCCCATGACATTCACCCGGTCCACAGCTCTGCGACGTGCCGCGATGGCAATCGTCGCCCTGATCTGCTTGACAGGCCTCACATCGGCCGTGGCACAGACCTATCCCAATCGAGTCATCAAAATACTGGTGCCTTACGCAGCGGGCGGCAACGTCGATTTTGTAGCTCGGGTTGTGGCGCAAAACCTCACAGAAGTGCTGGGGCAGAGCGTCATCATTGAGAACAAGCCAGGGGGATCCACCAATCTGGCGGCTGATCAGGTGGCACGCTCGGCCCCTGATGGCTACACCTTGTTTGCCGCCAGCCGTGCCAATGCGATCAATGCCACGCTCATCAAGAAGCTGGCCTTTGACATTCAGAAGGACTTCGTGCCCATCACCGTGATGTCTGATACCCCGAACATTCTGGTGGTCAACCCCGACGTCCCGGCTAAAACCGTTGCGGAACTGGTCGTACTGGCCAAATCCCAACCGGGTAAGCTGACCTTCGCATCGGCTGGTGCCGCCGGCAGCACGCACCTCGCGGGAGAACTCTTTCAAAGCATGGCCGGGCTGGATATCGTGCACGTCCCCTATCGCGGCGGTGGACCCGCATCCATCGATCTGATGTCAGGCCAGGTGACCATGTACTTTGCCACGATGCCCAGCGTCATGAGTTATGTGCGGGCCGGCAAGCTGCGCGCACTGGCAGTGACCAGCGCCAAGCGTTCCAACGCCGAGCCGAGCTATCCGACCATGGCTGAATCAGGCTTTCCCGGCTACAACGAGACGTCCTGGGTCGGCTTGATGGCGCCGGCGGGAACCCCCGCGGCGATCATCACGCGGCTCAATACCGAGGTCGTGCGCATCCTCAACCGGCCCGACGTGAAGGACAAGCTGCGCGCCCAAGGAACAGAAATCGTCGGCAATAGTCAAGCGGAGTTTGCCGCCTTTCTGAAGCAGGACATCGCCTCCACCGCCAACCTGATCAGCAAGGCCAAACTGACCGTGGTTGACTGAACCGCAACCCGGAAACTCACTCCGTCCGCACAACCCTGAGCGGTGCGCCATCGACAAACCCCGTGACGTTTTCGACCGTACCTTCATAGAACGCGCGCAACAAGTCCTCGACCGTGTAACCCAAATGAGGGGTGAGCAGCACGTTGTCGAGATTGCGCAAGGGATGATCGGCAGGCAGCGGTTCAACATCAAAAGTATCCAGCCCCGCACCAGCAATACCCCGGGCCTGCAACACATCGATGAGCGCTGGCGTATCGATCAGCGGGCCACGCGCGGTGTTGACCAGATAGGCGCTCTTTTTCATCAGGTCCAGTTCACGGCGACCGACAATGTGTCGGGTCCGTTCGCTCAACACCAGATGCAGGCTAATGAAATCACTGCGGCTGAACAGCTCGTCTTTCGTCACATACATAGCGCCCGCCGCGCTCGCGGCTTCAGGGGTCAGGTTCTGACTCCAGGCGATCACCTCCATCCCGAAAGCCTGGGCAATCGGCACCATATGACGTCCAAGGCGGCCAAGGCCAACCACCCCCAGGGTGCGCCCACCGAGTGCTGTGCCAAAGGTATGCTGCCAGCCACCGTTGCGCATTTCGAGGGTCTCCTGCGGAATCTTCCGCGCCAGCGCAATCATCAGACCCCAAGCCAGCTCGGGCGTGGCATAGCCCCCCGCCTCCCCGCGCGGTGCGGCGGACACAACAATGCCGCGCTCGGTGGCCGCCGCCATATCAAGGGTTCGATTCTTGCCACCCGTGATGGCAATCCATTTCAAACGCGGCAGGCGCTCGATCAAGCTACGGGGCACGGCCATGCGTTCGCGTAACAAACAGATGGCATCGAAATCCTGCAACGCGATGACTGCTTCTTCTTCAGACAGGTGCCGGTCAAAGACCACCACGTCACAACGCTGTTGCAGCGCCGACCAGTCGGCCAGCTTCAATGCAAGATTTTGATAATCATCAAGAATGGCGATGCGCATGTTATTGACCCCGCAAGCGAAAGCGTGGAATCGTCACGTCCTCAGTGACGGCATCAAAGACAACTTCCAGTTCATCACCGACCTTGACGGCATCGTTGGGCACACCCACCACGTTGCTGTACATGCGCGGCCCTTCCTTCAGCTGCACCAGTGCCACGTTGTAAGGTACGTCCTGAGCAAAAGCTTTGTTGTAGACCTGATGAAAAATAATATAAGAAAAGACGCTGCCATGCCCCGACAACGCTTTCCAGGAAAACGTATTGGACAAACACTTGGGGCAATTGCGATTGATCGGAAAGCGGATATGACCACAGTCGCCGCATTGCTGCATGCGTAACTTGCCTTCCTTGCAGCCATCCCAGAAGGGGCGATTCTCGTCGCTCAATGTCGGCAGCGGTTTGAGGTATTCGGTCATTGACTTATCCTTTGCGCAGTATGGTTGCATTGGCGCAGTTGAGAGCCTGGCCACGGCCCGTCACCAGGCAGACTTCAGCGCCTGCAACTTGACGCTCACCGCATTCGCCGCGCATCTGGCGCACCCCTTCAACGATATGCAGCCAGCCTTCCATATAGGATTCGGACAAGTTACCGCCGGCTGTATTGATGGGCAACTCACCGCCCAGCTGGATGCGCCCGCCTTCAACAAAAGGCCCGGCTTCGCCAACTTTGCAAAAGCCGGCATGTTCAAACCACACCAGCACGCTGCTGGTGAAATTATCATAAAGTTGGCAGACGTCGATGTCTTTCGGGCCGACGCCGGCCATGGCGTAGGCATCATTCACCGCCAGTTTTTGATGCGGCACATACCACCAGTCTTCACGCTCCATGTTTTCCGTGGTGTAGGCTTGACCCATACCGGCGATGGTGACCAGCGGCTGTTTCAGATCCCGCGCACGCTCTTTGGTGGTGACGATGATGCACACCGCACCATCCGAAATCAGACAGCAATCCAGCAGATGCAGCGGCTCGACAATGAAGCGCGAGTTCTGGTGATCTTCGAGCGTGATCGGCGTGCGCATGATGGCATTCGGATTCAACGATGCATGCCTGCGACAGGCCACGGCGATTTCGCCGAGTTGCAGACTGGTCGTGCCATACAGGGCCATGTGGCGTGAAGCCGTGATGGCACTGTTAGCGGCCGCGGCCATGAAGCCCCAAATCCCCCAGGAGTCGCCCCAGCCCGATGCGCGGTTGAAGCGGCTACCGCCCGTGGCGGCCGTGTCGCCGAAGATGCAGGCAACATAATTGGCCATGCCGGCATTGACCGCCAGTACCGCCTCATGCACCAGTGCGCCGGCGGTGCCACCGCCCATATTCTTGCTACCGGTGTAACGGGGGTTGATGCCCACCGCTTCGCCAAAGCGCAGGTAGTTGAGTGCCGCTTCCGGCGAAGTGGTACCCGGCATGGTGAGAATGCCGTCGATCTGGTCTTTTTTCAAACCGGCGTCATCGAGTGCACGCTTGAAGGCTTCAACAGCCAACGTTATCGGTGTTTCGTTGGGAAATTTTCCCTGAGGGCTGGCGCCAACGCCGGCAATAGCCGTTTGATCCCGTAATGAATGCATGCATGAGTCCTGTTCGTAAAAAAAGTGGGGCGTCGCTGGACCGCGCCTTGTGTCAGCGACCCTTGAATTTGGGTGGGCGCTTTTCCGCGAAGGCCTGACGACCTTCGAGTCGGTCTTCGCTGCCATACAGCAAGCCGAAGGTGTATCGCTCGACATCAATCGCATGACTGAGCGGCATGTCCTGACCTTGCGACACCATGCGTTTGACCGCGCGAACCGACAGCGGCGCGTTACCCGCGATCTTGTGCGCAAGAGCCTGCGCTGCAGGCAGCAAATCGACTGGCGCATACACCTTGCTCACCAGACCGGTGCGATAGGCTTCCGCCGCATCCACACGGTCGCCAGTGAGCAACATCATCATGGCATCCGAGCGGCCGATGTAGCGCGGCAAGCGGATCGAACCGCCCGCCCCGGGCATGCTGCCGACCTTGACTTCGGACAAGGCGAATTGCGCATTGTCTGAACAGATGCGAATGTCGCAGGCCAATGCCAGCTCCAGGCCACCGCCCATGGCATAGCCATTGATGGCGGCAATCAAAGGCTTGTCGGTTTGCAGGTTGGCGATCAAGGAGCCGAGCTGCGCGTCGCCGAACAATTGCTCGGCCGGGCTTGCGCTCACTGGCAGGGTCTTCTTCAGGTCCGAACCGGTACAAAAAGCACGCTCGCCGGCTCCGGTGACGACCACCACCCAGATGTCGCTATCTGTGCGAATGCGATCCCACGCCTGATGCAACAGACCGCGCATTTCCGGATCGACCGAATTCATGGCTTCGGGACGGTTCAAGAGCAGCGTTGCCACGCGATTTTCAACAGTAATTTCAACAACAGCCATGTGGGCTCCTAGGTTCGGGTCATCAGGTCAGCGCGCCTTCGCTGGCAAGTTGAGCGATTTCAGCCTCGCTCAGCCCCAGCAGGTCGCGACAGATTTCCTCGGTGTGCTGGCCGAGCAGCGGCGCCGGACGCGCCGCACCGGCGGTGCTGCGCAAATAGCGGAACGGTTGAGCGTTATAAAGTGACGGCCCCATTTCGGGATGATCAAGCGTCAGCCAGTGACCCCGATGGGCCAGTTGTGCATCGCGCGTGATGTCCGCCGCGTTACTGACAACGCCAGCGGGCACGTCCTGCGCTTGCAAGCCACCCATCAAGTCATTGGCGTTCCAGCGCGCGGTTTCGACCGACAGCTGCGCATCGATGGCCGCGCGCCGCTCCAGTCGCCCGGAGGTGTGCATCAACGCCGCCTCCAGCATCCACGCCGGCTGGCCGAGCAGCGCACACAACGCTTGCCAGTGGCCGTCGTGCATCACACAAATGGCGATCCAACGGTCTTCACCGGCACATGGGTAGACGCCATACGGCGCCGCATCCAGGCTGGCGTTGCCTCGCGGCTGCTGCACCCGGTGATTGACGGTGTAGTCCAGCACCGCCGGCCCGAGCAAGGCGACGGTCGGTTCGGTTTGCGCCATATCGATGCGCTGCCCCTGACCGGTACGTCGCCGGTGGCGCAATGCCGCCAGCACCGCGAATGCTGCGTGACACGGATTGGGAATGTGGTCGGGATAATTGGTGCCGGTGCCGGCCGGCTCACGCCCGGGCAAACCGGTGAGTTGCTGGATGCCAGTCACCGCCGCCATGGTCGCGCCATAGCCAAGAAAATTCTTTTCTGGGCCGGTGCTGCCCTGCATGGACATGGCCAGATAGATGATGTCCGGCTTGATGGCCCGCACGGCGTCATAGCCCAGGCCGAAGCGATCCATCACGCCGGGCGTGAAATTGTTGGCAATCACATCGCTTTGCAGGATCAGCCTGGACACCAGATCGAGCGCACGCGGATGCTTCATATTGACCGTCAGACTGCGCTTGCTGGAATTGCGGTCGGCGAAATAGCCGCTGCGATTCAAACCCGGCACACCCTCTTTGTAAGGCGCCGCAAGCCGCAAAGAATCGATCCGGCCATGGCTTTCGATTTTCACCACATCGGCGCCCGAATCGGCGAGAATTTTGGTGGTGTAGGAGCCCGCACCGATCCAGGTGAAGTCAGTGACGCGGATACCGGCAAGAGGCAGACCGGCCATCAGATCACCCCCCGTTGCACTAGAGATGCCAGCGCCGTAGCATCCAGCCCGAGCGCGCCATACACCGCCGCATTGTGCTCACCGAGTGCCGGTGCAGGCCCCTTCATGGACCACGGCGTCTGCTCCAACTGATACGGTGCGCCAGGCATGACCATCGGCACATGGAGCGCAGCATGCGGCACACTGACGAAATACCCGCGGTCCGCCAGTTGTGCGCTGGCGACCAGATCAGCGGTCGTGTTGATGGCGGCCGCCGGTACATGACGACGCTGACCTTCTTTATAAATATACGCCTTGGTCTGGGTCCTGGCCCATGCGCCGAAAACATCTTGAAAAATCTGCTTGGCTTCAGCCGAGGCAAGGTATGCGGTGCCCGTCCATTCGGGTCCTTGCAGACGTTCGACGCCCACCACTTTTTCGTCAGCCAACCACTCCAACGTCAGCCCCCAGAATCGGTTGGCACCAATGCCGCCGGCCATCATGTAAACGTGTCCATCCAGGCATTCATACACGCCGGTCCCGGCAAAACGTTGCTCGCCCGCGTTGCGCTTGCGCACAGTGCCTTCGAGATCGTAAAACTGCACGGCATTTTCCATCGCCATGACCATGCACTCCTGCATAGACACATCGACATGTTCACCTTGGCCGGTGTTCTCGGCCTGGGTGATGGCGATCATTGCGGCAACGCCACCAAACATACTGGCACCCGCGAGGGCCTGATCGCCATACGCGCCGATCGGCGCTGTATCGGGATAACCGCCGAGATACAGAAAACCGCCGGTCGCCAAACCGATCAAATCTTCCGCTGCATAGTGCGCATAAGGGCCGCTTTGGCCAAAGGCGGTGATGCTCGCCATGACCAGCGATGGACGGCTTGCCGACAGCGCGGCGTAGCCGCAGCCGCGCCCCTCCATCAGGCCGGGCTGTGCGCACTCAATGACCAGATCGGCGCTTGCCGCCAGGCGGCGAAACAAGGCCTGACCCTCTGCATCATCGAGATCCAGCGTGATACCGCGCTTGCTGGTGTTGAAGTACGAGAAAACCAGACTGCGCGACACGCCGCCATCATCACCGGGCCGGTCGCCGATGAACGGACCGCGCTCCCGCGCCGCCGCACCTTGCGGAGGCTCGATCAGAATCACATCGGCACCGAGTTCGGCGAACATCTTGCCGCAGTACTGACCGGCAGGATGCGCCAGTTCCAACACCCGCAAGCCGGCGAGTGCTTGCGGAGGTGTCTCTGGGGTTGCTGAAGTCAAGGTCTGCATAGCGATAGCCATCGAAGTGTTACGACATGCGCTCAATGATGAAGCAGGGAAACGATGGTGCGCATGTCCGTGCAGGACTCGAGATCGCGCAGTCGCGTGTAAGCCTGCTGCGCCTTTGCCGGATCGATACGTGCCGCACGGGCACAGTCGTCGAACTTGGCACCGATGTCATCCCAGTTCAGCTCGCGCGATGGATGGCCAGGGGCTTTATGGATACGCACCATGTCGCGCGTGCCATCGCGCAGCACAACATCGACTTCGACAAAGCCACGGCTACCGGAACTGCGCGTGTCAAACAAGGGATCATCGTCGCGACAGCATTCATCTTCGTGCGCGTGAATGCGCGTCAACAAATCGCGGATCGCCGGTCGGTTAACCGCTTCATCGGTGAATGAAGCAATCGTGTAACGGCCGTCGAGCAAGCCGGCGGCGAGCGCGTATTGCAGACTGAACTTGCCCTCCAGGCCTGTCACCGGCTCAGGATAAGTCAGCACCAGCATGCCGCCAGGCGGCATGCGACATTCCAGGCTGACCACATCATCAGCACTGAAGCCGTGCTTGTCACGCAGGCTGAGAACGCCATCCATGCCGCGATGCGAGGCATAGCAGCAGGCAAATTTTTTCAAGGCGATGCCCGGATCCACCATGACCCATGGATTGCCCAACCCATCAATGGCAGTTTGCGGATTGGACTGTTCAACGCCATAGGCGGCGTAAAAACCGGCCTTGCCCTCCAGCACATTGGAAGCGGCGCTGAAACCGCACAGCGCCAGACGCACGGCCTGCAAGGCATTGCGCGCCGCCAATCCGGTGTGCAGCGGTTTGGTCATCGTGCCGAAATTGCGGCGCACACCACTGGCCATCGAACTGGCGATCCCGCAGGCGGTGCGGGTGGTGGCGATGTCACATCGGTAGGCTTTGGCCAGCGCCGCCAACGCCGAGAAGGTGCCGAGCGTGCCGGTACCGTGAAAGCCACGACCGTAGTGTCCAACGGTGATGCCCTGGGCAATTTTTGCACCCGCTTCGACGCCGATCACATAGGCCTCGATGAACGCCTGGCCATCGAGCGGGTGGTGTTCCAGATCGGCAATCAGCGCCGCCACAATAATCGCACTCGGGTGCGCGGGCATCATCGACAGCACATCGTCGAAGTCGAGCGCATGGCCGAACGTGCCATTGATGAGTGCAGACATTTCAACGCCGGTACGGCGCGTGGTGCCGAGCACCGGCGAGTTGCCGGACTCGTCAGACATCTCGAAATAGCGCATCAGCGGCTCTTCCACCTCACTGCTGACGCCGGCAAGGATCACCGCCAAGGTGTCGACGATGACCTTCTTGGCCTTGTCGAGCGTGTCGGCAGGAAAATCTGCCGCCGATTTTTCATTTATAAAGCGGGCAACCGCCTCCGTCAATCCAGCCATGATGGTGAGTCCTAAGGTAACGTCGTGGTCGCGGGCTCGCCGGCCAATTTCATGAGTGCGTCATGCACGGTCCGGTCGATCACAATGCCCTCGCGCATGTGACGCGCACGTTCACTGAACGAACGCTCGGAGGGAATGCGGATGTCATCCACGCCCGGCAAACGAGGCGTCGCCTTGATGCGTGCAATTTCTTCGCTCAAATGCTGGCGAAAGGTTTCCAGTGGCAAGAGCACATCGGGGCGGATGGCAAGCAACAAATAGCCGTAATCCTTAGCGGCATTGAAGCCGGATCCGGCCAGTACGCCCAGCGCCTGGATGGCCAGGCCAAGCGCAAAACCTTTGTGGCCTCCGAACGGCAGCAGCGCACCGGCGCGCGCCGCATGCGGATCGCAAGTTGGTTGACCAGCGCTGTCCATCGCCACGCCCTCGGGCAAAGCCCGCCCGAGCCGCTCATACAAAGACAGCTCGGTTGACATGAAAGCCGCCGTCCCTAAATCAATCAACAGCGGATCACCTTCGGTCGGAAAACCAAAGGCAATCGGGTTGGTCCCAAGCATGGCACGCATCCCACCCGGTGGCGCAACGTGACGCGCTGAGCTGACGGTATGAACACCGATAAAGCCGGCGCGCGCCAACTTTTCGACGTAATAGGCGCCGCGCCCGCTGGTCCAGCTATTGGTGACCGCCACAATCGCAATGCCCGATGTTTGCGCCTTGGCAATGGCCGCTTCAACGCCCCAGTACAGAGTCAACATGCCATTGTTGTTGCCGCCATCGAACATCACCGACAGCGGCGTTTCATGCATGGCCCGCATCGGCTGACGCGGATCCATGGCCTTCGCTTTTTCCAGCACATTCAGAATTTTCGGTAGCCCCGAATATTCATAACCACAGAGCGCCGCTTCGACCACGTGATCGCCGATGATCCACGCCTCACGTTCATCGTAGCCAGCGTTGCGGAGCACCTGTTCGGAAAGTTGCCGCGCCTGCGCTGCGCTCAGTCGTACCCTGGAGGGATCGTTCATGCGTTCAATCTGCACTTGCGCCAGTCGCTTGGACGATCTTGGCCCACTTGGTGATCTCAGCGCGGATGAACGCGGCAAATTCATCCGGCGAGTTGGCTTTCGGATCGACGCCGGCCTGTCCCAGTGACATCGCCGCATCAGGCGCTGCGAGCGCCTTGCGGATCTCGCGATTGAGCGTTGCGACGATGGCTGGCGGTGTGCCTTTGGCAACGACGATACCCCACCACACCACGGCTTCAAATCCAGGCACCATCTCTGACAGCGCAGGGACATCGGGCAGCATCGCGGAACGCCCTGGCGTGGTGACGGCCAGCGGTATCAGACTCTTGGCATTGAGTTGCGGCAGCACCGCAATAATATTGCCGAAACTGAGACTTATCTGCCCCCCCACCAGGTCGGTCATCATCGGGCCGGTCCCCTTGTAGGGAATATGGATCATGTCAAGTCCGAAGGCACTTGCGAACAACGCGCCCGCCAGGTGCTGGGAACTGCCGGCACCGTTCGAGCCATATGACAACTTGCCCGGATTCGCCTTGGCATAGGCAATCAGCTGCTGCAAGGTTTTGACTTTCAGCGAGGGGTGCACCACCAACACATTCGGCGAGGTTCCGAGCAGGCTGACCGGTTCGAAATCGCTGATAGCGTCATACGACAACCGTTTGTAAAGTGACGGGTTAACGCCGTGGCTGCCGATATTGGCCATCAGCAAGGTGGAGCCGTCCGGCTTTGATTTGGCCACCATTTCGGAAGCGATGATGCCATTGGCCCCCGGGCGGTTTTCAATGACGACCGGCGTATTCAGCGATTCCGATATTTTCTTGCCGATGACGCGAGCGATGGTGTCGTTGCCCCCTCCCGGTGCGAATGGCACGATCAGACGGATCGGGGCATTCGGGAAATCCGCGGCCACCGATAGGGCGGGGGCCACGGTCATCGTGAGCGCAAAAAAATACGATTGCCATAGTTTTTTCATTCATTTTTCCCATTGTCTTCACACGTTTTAAGTGGACTCAATCACGCAGAACAACGTCAACGACCGATCACGGATGACTTGTTCACTTGCTGCGTACCCAAGCTGTGCCTTCCATAATTCGTCTGGCTGTACGCGAATAAGATGCTTCGCGAATTTCGCCATTGGCGCCCATCGCAATACGCACTGGAAACACGCCGGTGGGATGGCCGATGCGCACCACACCATCAGAAAATTGTTGCGCCACCTGATTCACGATGGTGCCCGGCAATACCGCTGCCACTGCGGTGCACACCGCCCCCGTCGCAGCAAACGCTTTGTGCAGCCGGGGCGGCGGCCCACCAACGCGGCGTGCCACAAAGCTGACCTCTTTTTTCGAAACTGTTTCCTTGGTCATGAAATTGGTGTAATCGGTCGGCTCCAGAACCGACACCGGATGCGGCAGGCGTGACTCAGGCGAAAGGCCGACATAGGCTGCGCCGGCATTGCGGATCGCCCAGAATCGATTGAGAATTTCAGGGGTGAACTCTTCCGGACTTTCGGTGCCGCGTATGCCAGCATCCCGGGCGTGGAAATACATGGTGGCCTTGGCCACATCGACAAACGACACCAGAATGCTGCGGCCAAGTTCCGGCACATACAGTTCATCCGTCACGTTGCCGCTGGGCAGCAACTTGCCAGTGCTGGCGCCTTTGGTGGCACTGAAATCAAGACGTATTTCGCCAGACGTCCCCGGCACCCCGGCAATTGCATAATCCCCTTCGACGGCCGGCATACCCTGACCATCGATCGGCACGTACGACACCAGCAGTTGCTGTGTATTGGTATTAAAGATCCGTATCCTCGTCACCGGCGCTATGGCGTCGATCAAGCCTTCCTCGATGGCGAACACGCCAACTGCGGCCGACAAATTGCCACAATTGGCTGAATACGACACATAGGGCAGATCGATGCCGACCTGACCGAAGGTGTAATCGACATCGGCATCGGGCCGTTTGCTTTTGGCGATGATGACGATTTTGCTGGTCAGATTGTCCGCGCCGCCCAGACCATCTATCTGTCGAGGGTCGGGACTGCCCATCACCGCCAGCAGAACGCGCTCACGTTCGGCAGCGTCGGCGGGCAAGTCCTCTTCATGAAAAAAAATGCCCTTGCTGGTGCCGCCGCGCATCACTATGCATCGCACGCCTTGCTGATTCAGCGGCCGCTGACGAGTCGCAAAAGTCATCACGGAGTCTCCTAGGATGGAACGGAAGGCATTGACCGACTAAACTTCTAATATATGGACTACAAACCAAAGTCCCCTCTAGTTTATGGCCTGAATTTTCTTAATTTAAGTGCCATCCCGCAGAATTAAGTCCATATTGTGGAATAACAAATGAAGCCTGAAGACAACCTTGATGTCGACGCATCACTCGGCACCCAGGTGATCAGAAGAACAGCCGTGCTCTTGCGGCTGTTGACTGCCCACAATCGAATCGGCATGCGCTTAGTGGACTTGTATCGTGGCGCCGGCATCCAGCGCTCCACCGCGCATCGCCTGCTGCAGGGATTGGTGGCCGAGCGCCTGGTGACTCAACATCAGGAATCGAAGCGCTATTTTCTTGGCCTGGCGATCTATGAAATGGGACTCGCCGCAGCACCGCCTTTGCAACTGCGTGACCTGTGCCAGCCCCACCTGCTGGCCGTTGCAGAGCAGACCGGCGACACGGTATTTCTATCGGTGCGCTCTGGCTTTGACGGCGTCTGCATCGATCGCAAAGAAGGCGCGTTCCCCATCAAAGCCTTCGTGCTGGAACCGGGGCGGCGTCGGCCGCTGTCGGTGGGGAGCGGCAATATCGCCATCCTGAGCGGCCTACCCGACGACGAAATTACGCGTATCTGCGCTGCCAATCAGGCGCGCGTTACCGAACGCTACCCCCGCTACAGTGACGCCGAGTTCGAGCGTCGCCTAGGGGAAGTGCGACGCACCGGATACGCCCTGACCGACGTTCTCGAGACGGTCGGCGTGCGCGCCGTTGCCATGCGTATCCGTGATGCCAGTGGCGAGGCGTTCGCCGCCATCAGCGTCTCCACCCTCAATTCACGCCTGGAAGGCGAGCGGGTACGCGAAGTGGTGACTTACCTGGCCGATGCGGTTGCGGCGGTGGAAGCCGAATTGGCCAATGCCGGGTACCGGAGTGCAACGGC
>CANCCE010000014.1 GCA_947374505.1 Comamonadaceae bacterium
GGCGGCTCGTCTTTCATGAGCCACGTGACCCATGCGATGGCCGCGATCGAGCAAGGGCTGTGCGAGGTGGCCGTGATCGCCTATGGCAGCACCCAGCGCTCGCTCAGCCGTGCAACGGCGTCGCCCCGCGAATTCAATCCCTACGAATCACCGTACCGGCCCATGCTGCCGGTGTCCGCTTATGCCATGGCCGCGAGCCGGCACATGCACCAGTACGGCACCACCATCGAGCAACTGGCCGAGGTCGCCGTGGCTGCGCGGCGCTGGGCCCTGCTCAACCCCGTGGCATGGGAGAAGAAGCCACTCACCATTGCCGACGTACTGGCCGCACCACGCGTCAGCGATCCGCTGGGCGTGCGGGACTGCTGCTTGGTCAACGACGGGGGCGGCGCCATCGTGCTGACCAGCGCCGCCCGGGCACGCACGCTGGCCAAGGCGCCGGCTTATGTGCTGGGCGTGGGGGAGTCTTTGTCGCATACCAGCATCTCCGGCATGCCGGACCTGACGCAGACCGCTGCGATCCATTCGGGCGCGCAGGCCTATGCCATGGCCGGTGTCACTGCGGCCGATGTCGACGTGGCGCTGGTGTATGACGCCTTCACCATCAACACCGTGCTCTTCTTAGAGGACCTCGGCTTCTGCGCCAAAGGCGAAGGCGGCGCATTCGTGCAGGGCGGCGCGATCGGACCCGGCGGCCGCTTTCCAGTCAACACCAATGGCGGTGGACTGTCTTACTGCCACCCCGGGATGTACGGCCTGCTGCTGCTGGTGGAAGCTGTCCGCCAGCTTCGCGGAGAATGCGGCGTGCGCCAAGTGCCGGGATGTGCGTTGGCACTGGCGCACGGCAACGGTGGCGTGCTCTCGAGCCAAGCGACCGTGCTGCTAGGGACAGCGGCCGACTAAGGCGATTTGTCTTTGGTTTCTTCAGCGACTTCCGATTCCCGTTGAATGCCCAACAACTTTTTGGTGAATCGCTCCAGCGGCCCGCCCACAATCAGGATCAACAGCATGGCAGCCAGTGCGCAGCCGCCCAACGCATAAAACCCTGAGCCAAAAGTAGCGCCCAAAATGGCACAGGCCCAAAGGCTGGCAGCGGTCGTCAGGCCGTGGATGTTTTGAGAGTTGGCCTGATGAATGATCACCCCGGCACCCAAGAAGCCAATGCCGGTGATCAAGCCTTGCAGAACACGGCTTGCCGCTTGCACATCAGCGCCCGGAAAACTGCCGATCAACAGCATCACCAGCGCGGCGCCTAACGCCACCAAAGAGTGGGTTCTTATGCCCGCAGATTTATGGTGTATCCAACGGTTCAACCCCAGGGTGATGCCGGCCAGCAAGGCCAAGCCCAATTTGAGAAAAATATCTGGATAGGCGTTCATGCTGTTCACTTCAAGGTCGGCTGGATCATGGTCAATCCGCAGTGGCGCCAGAGGTTTCAACCACTTTTTTCCACAGGCTGCGTTCACGCAAGATGGCCGCCTTCATATCGTCCGGCGAGCCCGGCAAAGCCTCAAAGCTGACCTCACGCAACTTGGCCACAAAGTCCGGACTTTTAAGGATAGTGTTGATCTCACGGTTCATGCGCAAGACGACTTCAGGCGAGACCTTGGCCTGCGCCATGAGTCCGAACCAGGCGCTGGTGGTCATGCGGGGAAAACCGCTTTCAGCCACCGTCGGGGTGTCGGGCAACTGGAACCATCGCTTGCTGGACGTGACCGCTAAGGGGCGCAACTTGCCCGCGCGAATCTGCGGTAACAACTGCGGCAAGTTGTCGGTGGTGAACTGCACATCCCCGGCCAGCAAGGCGCCCATGGCCGGACCATTGCCACGGTAGGGAATATGCGTCAACTCAATGCCCACGGTGGTTTTGAAGAGTTCGTTGAGCAAATGGCCAGCGCTGCCAATGCTGGAACTGGAGTAGGACAAGGGGACCGCACTGGCCTTGCCATAGTTGGACAGCTCTTTGAGCGATTGCACGGGCAAGCCGGGGGAGACCACCACCACGTTGGGTGCCTGCCCCATCAAACCAATCGGGATCAGGTCGGCATCGGGGTCGTAACCCAACTTTTTATAAAGGTACTGGTTGATCGCCATCATGGGCAAGGAGGCGACCAAAAAGTAATGGTCATCCAATGCCGTCTTGACGAAAAAACTGGCCCCCACACCACCGCTCGCACCGCCCCGGTTTTCAATGATGACCGCTTGCCCAAGATTTTCAGACAGCTTTTGCCCGAGCAAGCGCGTCAAGATATCGGTCGAGCCGCCGGCCGGGTAAGGGACCAGCAACCGGATCGGCCGGTTGGGCCAATTTGTCTGGGCGAAGAGCGTGCCCTGCAGCAGCAGAGCGAGAACCAATACAAGCCATTTTTTCATGTGGGTGTCTCCAAAATACCCTGCTTCAGGGTTTCATTTTCATTTTCAACAAACCCACCGATGTTATCGGTGTTCGCGGCCCATCATGCCAAGACCGGAATGCCCAACGCCTGTGACTTGAGCCTCTGCCTAACAACGATGCCTGAAGTATTCATCATCAACGCACGGTGTACCCACGCACGTCCATGCACGCCAGAAATGCATGTTGATAAATTGTTGCGTCTGTTGCAGCGCCAGGTTCTGCTGAAGCCAATCTGTTACAGGCTTGCTGATCAGTCTCTGTTTGTGCGTAGCTTTGGCCATTTCTAGGCTCAATGACCAGCGTAGGAAACTCGCCAGGCAATGGTTCGACCAACACTGGAGGCGTCGCCACCATGCCTGAGGGTGGTGCAACAACGGTGTAACCGCCGTCAGCGCTCATCGCGTAGTAAGTTCCATTCGCGTAGTAATAAGGAGGCGAGCCATCGATTTGCAAGACAACAAAGCCGGGAGGCAAGACGGGCACATAAATACCCATCGGCGGTGCGATCACAAGATAGCTTCCGCCAATTGGACGAAACCACACGCCAGCATTAAAAAAATAGCGCCCACCACCATGTGCAATTCGAATACTACCTCTCGGTAAAGCGGATATGGCTTGACCTGGAGGCGGGAAACCCCGGTCATTGCGATAACGCTGATCCAATCGCGGAGTCTCACGCGGTTGGCCATTGCGCTGCTGCGGATGCACGCGCCGATCCTGGCTGATGGCCGCTGCGCTGAGGCCAATCAGCAAAACCAAGGCGAATGCAATTCGTGCAACGTTGTGCTTCATGATGATCCCTCCAACAGGCCGTCGTCGGCAAGTCATGCAGGTACGGCGCAAAGTGCTTTACGTGGCATTAACACCAATGCAGCAGAATGCTCCAAACCAAACGCTGTCCAAACCAAGACCAGACTGAAATATAAACACATGAATCTTGATTTTGATCGAGATTCATCAAATTCGACAACAATCTGCCTTTCGGAACTTGCATGATCAAGACAGCCAGCAACAAGCCTGCCGCCCAACACCAACGCCCGGTTGCGAGCCCTCCAACAAACTCATCAGGCCAAGTATCAAGACGAGTCTTGTTTATCACGCTGACCGCAGCCATCGCCTTAGCTGCTGGACTCTGGTTCTGGAAATCTCAATCAACAGATGCACCACAAGCCGGCGCTGTGCCCAAAACCGGGGCCGGCAGCGGTCCATCCGGGTCACGTCGCTTCGGTGGCGGCAGCGGTTTGCAGCCGGTGTCTGTGCAGGCGGTGCAACGACAAACTGTTCGGGTCATGGTCAGTGCCATCGGCACTATGACGGCGTTCAACACGGCCACGGTACGAGCTCAAATCAGCGGTGTCCTGCAGCAACTGGACTTCAAGGAAGGCCAACAAGTCAAAGCTGGGCAGTTGCTGGCACAGATTGATCCGCGCGCGTTTCAGGCCGCACTGAGTCAGGTCGAAGGCACGCTGGCGCGCGACAAAGCGCAGTTGCAAGGTGCGCGTATTGACCTGCTCCGTTACCAAGACCTGCTGGCCAAAGACGGTATTCCAAAACAGCAGCTGGACACCCAAGTCGCGCTGGTCGGACAGCTCGAAGGCACCGTCAAAGCCGACCAAGGCGCGGTCGACAGCGCACGCTTGCAACTCACTTACACCCGAGTCGTCGCGCCCATTTCAGGGCGTGTCGGTTTGAAGCAAGTCGACCTTGGCAACGTGGTCCAGCCGAGCGACGCGAATGGCATCGTCATCATCAACCAAACTCGGCCAATCACCTTGGTCTTCGCCGTGCCATCGGTGAATGTGCCCTTGCTCACATCCCGTTTGCGCAAAGGCCAGGCCATTCCAGTGCAAGCCCTAGACCGCAATGGCAAAACGCAGTTGGCGCTAGGACAAGTCGCCACGCTGGACAACGCCATTGACCCGAGCACCGACACCATCAAGGTGAAGGCCATTTTCCCGAATGCCGACGACGCACTTTTTCCGAATCAGGCGGTCAGCGTCATGCTGCAGATCGACACGCTGAAGGATGTTCTGGCGGTGCCACAAGCCGCGGTGTTGCGGGGCGCTCAAGGGTTTTATGTGTACGTCGTCAACGCCGACAAAACAGTCAGCACGCGAGTCGTCACACCCGGCCCCGTCGATCGAAATTGGATGGCGATTGAAGGCCCACTGCAAGTTGGCGACACCGTGGTGATCGACGGTTCCGACCGTTTGCGTGAGGGAGGAAAGGTCGAAGTGATCGCCGCCAAAGACCCAACAAAACCCGACGCGTCTGCCAGTCAAGAAGGCGAGCGTTCAGGGCGTCAGCGCCGGATGGAAAACCTGCCGCCAGAAGTCGCCGCCAAGCTGAAAAACATGAGCCCGGACGAACGCCGCGCTTGGTTCAAGGAGCATCGGGGCGAGCTCGGCCAATCGGCCAGTCCAGCCGGCCCGGCCGCCCAGTGAACGGCGTCCGACTCTGCACGCCATGAACCCGTCACGCATTTTTATTGAGCGCCCGGTCGCCACATCATTGATGATGTTGGCGATTTTGCTGGCCGGTCTGCTGGCTTACCGTTTGCTGCCGCTGTCGGCTTTGCCTGAAGTCGATTACCCGACGATTCAGGTCACCACGCTGTACCCGGGTGCCAGCCCCGACGTGATGTCGACCACCGTCACAGCACCGCTGGAACGCCAGTTCGGTCAAATGCCCGGCCTGAACCAGATGACCTCGACCAGCTCGGGCGGCGCTTCGGTGATCACGCTGCGTTTCTCGCTGAGCTTGGCGCTGGACGTGGCCGAGCAAGAAGTGCAGGCGGCCATCAACGCCGGTGCCAACCTGCTGCCCACCGACCTGCCGATGCCGCCGATTTACAGCAAAGTCAACCCGGCCGATGCGCCGGTGCTGACGATTGCCATCACCTCGCCCTCGTTGCCCGTCATCAAGCTGCACGACTTGACAGAAACCCGCCTCGCGCCCAAGTTGTCGCAAGTCGAAGGTGTCGGCCTAGTCAGCATCGCAGGTGGCCGCCGGCCAGCTGTTCGGATTCAAGCCGACCCGCAAAAACTTGCCGGGCTTGGCTTGTCGCTGGACGACGTTCGGACCGCCATCGTCGCCGCCAACGTGAATCAGGCGAAGGGCAGTTTTGACGGTCCGCAGCGGGCATCGACGATTGACGCCAACGACCAACTGAAGACCGCGGCTGAATATCAAAACCTGATCATTGCCTGGAAGAACGGCAACCCGTTGCGTCTGAAAGACGTGGCGCAGATCGTTGACGATGCGGAGAATTTGCGCCTTGCTGCCTGGTCAGACCGAACGCCCGGCGTGATCCTCAACGTGCAGCGCCAGCCCGGTGCCAATGTCATTCAAACGGTCGACCGCGTCAAAGCCTTGTTGCCGAAACTCAAAGCGACGTTGCCGGCCTCGGTCGACGTGCAGATCATGGCTGACCGCACCACCACCATCCGCGCATCGGTCGAAGACACACAGTTTGAACTGCTGCTGTCGATCGCGCTGGTGGTGATGGTGATCTTTTTGTTCTTGCGCAGCGCCAGTGCCACGGTGATTCCGAGTGTCGCTGTGCCCTTGTCGCTGGTCGGCACTTTCGGCGTGATCTACCTCGCGGGCTTCTCGATCAACAACCTGACACTGATGGCGCTGGTGATCTCCACCGGCTTCGTGGTCGACGATGCGATCGTGATGATTGAGAACATTGCGCGCTTCATTGAAGAAGGTGACTCGCCGATGCAAGCCGCTCTGAAAGGCAGCCAACAAATCGGCTTCACCATCATCTCACTGACGGTCTCGCTGATCGCTGTGCTGATTCCACTGCTCTTCATGGGCGACGTGGTTGGGCGGTTGTTCCATGAGTTCGCCATCACGCTGGCGGTGGCAATTCTAATTTCCGCGTTCGTCTCCCTGACCCTGACGCCGATGATGAGTGCACGCTTGTTACGACCCGAGCGTGAACGCACGCACAGCCGTCTGGGTGACTGGTTTGGCAAGGCTTTTGACCGCACCGTGGCGACGTACGGCCACGCCCTTGACTGGGTGCTGGACCGACCGCGCGCCACGATGGTGGTGTTTGCGCTGACGCTGGTCGTCACAGGCTGGCTGTACGTGGTCGTGCCCAAAGGCTTTTTCCCGGTCCAGGACACGGGCCTGATTCAGGTCATCACCGAGGCGACACAGACCACCTCGTTTGAGGCCATGTCGAACCGCCAACAAGCCATCGCCGATGTGCTGCTGAAAGACCCGGATGTCGACCACCTGACGTCTTTCATTGGCGTGGATGGCGCTAATCCAACCCTCAACACCGGGCGCATGCAGATCTCGCTCAAGCCTTTTGCAGAACGTCGGGCTTCAGCGACGGAGATCATTCGGCGCCTGACCGAGGCCGCCAGCCACTTGCCTGGCATCACCGTCTTCATGCAACCGGTGCAAGACCTGACCATCGAAGACCGCGTCTCTAAAACGCAGTATCAGTTTTTGCTGAGCTCGCCAGACACCGCGGCGCTCAGCGCAGCCACGGGTCAATTGCTGGAACGCCTGAAAACGTTGCCGCAACTGACCGATGTGGCCAGCGATCTGCAGAACGAAGGACTGCAGGCTTTCGTGCAAATAGACCGCGAAGCTGCAGGCCGACTCGGTGTCACCGTGGCGGCCATTGACACCGCTTTGTACAACGGCTTCGGCCAGCGATTGATATCGACCATCTACACCCAGTCAAGCCAATACCGGGTCGTGCTGGAGGCCAGAGCCGGCAACAAAAGTGGCCCAGCCGCGCTGCAAGAGCTCTACGTCCCCGGCATCAAGATGGCCGCCAATGGCAGCTTGACGACGGTTCAAATTCCGCTGGCTTCGGTCGCACAAATTGTCGAGCGACCCACGCCCTTGGCGACCAATCACGTCGGGCAGTTTCCTTCCGCCACCCTGTCGTTCAACCTGGCTCCCGGCGCTTCGCTGGGTGCGGCAGTGAACGCCATCAAAGCCGAGCAAGTCAAGCTGAACCTACCCCTGAGTGTGGAGACCAGTTTCCAGGGCGCGGCCGAGGCTTTTCAATCGTCCCTCAGCAGCACATTGCTGTTGATTCTGGCCGCTATCGTCACGATGTACATCGTGCTGGGCGTGCTGTATGAAAGCTACATTCACCCGATCACCATTCTGTCCACCCTGCCCTCAGCCGGTCTGGGCGCTTTGCTGGCACTGTTGTTGGCGGGTGAAGATTTAGGTGTGGTCGGCATCATCGGGATCGTGCTGCTGATCGGCATCGTCAAGAAAAACGCCATCATGATGATTGACTTTGCCCTTGACGCCGAACGCGAAGAAGGCAAGTCTCCGCGCGATGCTATTCACCAAGCCTGCCTGCTGCGCTTTCGCCCGATTTTGATGACGACGATGGCCGCTCTGCTAGGTGCCCTGCCCTTGATGCTGGGAACCGGCGCCGGACACGAACTACGCCACCCGCTGGGCGTGACCATGGTGGGCGGTCTGATCGTCAGCCAGCTGCTCACCTTGTTCACCACACCGGTGATTTATCTGGGCTTCGCCAACCTGGTTCAGCGCCTGAAAACCCGGCATGAACAGCCAGCGACATGAACCTGTCTGCGCCGTTCATCGCCAGGCCAGTGGCCACCACGCTGATCAGTCTGGGTGTCGCGCTGGCAGGTGCACTGGCCTTTGTGCTGCTACCGATTGCGCCGCTGCCGCAGGTGGATATTCCGACCATCCAGATCAGCGCCGGTCTGCCAGGTGCCAGCCCCGACACCATGGCCGCAACGGTGGCCACGCCGCTTGAAAGGGTCTTGGGTAGCATTGCAGGTGTCACGGAAATCACCTCGCGCTCGTCGCTGGGTTCGACCTCGATCACCATGCAGTTTGAACTGAACCGTGACATCAATGGCGCCGCCCGCGATGTGCAGGCGGCCATCAACGCCGCACGGACTTTGCTGCCGACCGGCATGCCCAGCAATCCGACTTACCGCAAGGTGAATCCGGCAGACGCCCCGGTCATGATCATTGCGCTGACCTCGGCGACCTTGACGCGCGGTCAGATGTACGACGCAGCGTCAACAGTTTTGGCGCAGCGCTTGTCACAGGTTCCAGGGGTCGGTTTGGTCAACGTTGGCGGCGGTGCGCTGCCGTCCGTGCGCGTGGCCATCAACCCTGACAAGCTGGCGGCGAACGGCATGGCGTTAGACAGCGTACGGATCGCCTTGACCACCACCAACGCCAATCGGCCGAAAGGTGCCGTCGAGTACGACGGACGCAGTTGGCAAATTGGCGCCAACGACCAGGCCCGAACAGCGGCAGACTACGCCCCCATCTTGCTGACCTATCGCAACGGTGCGGCAGTGCGCCTGCGCGATGTGGCTGACGTCACCGACTCGGTGCAGGATGTGCGCAACTACGGCGTCGTCAACGGCAAACCGGCGATTGCTTTGTTTGTCTTGAAAGAGCCTGGCGCCAACATCATTGACACCGTGCAGCGTGTGCGCGAGTTGCTGCCGGTCTTGCAAGCATCGATTCCAAACGCCATCGACCTCAACGTCATCAGTGATCGCACGCCGACCATTCGGGCGTCCCTGAAAGAGGTTGAGCGCGCGATGGCCATTGCAGTCGGTCTGGTGGTGCTGGTGGTGCTGCTTTTTTTGCGCAATTGGCGCGCCACCTTGTTGCCCGCGATGGCCGTGCCGGTGTCGCTGGCAGGAACCGTCGGCGTGATGTACTTGTGCGGCTACAGTTTTGACAACTTGTCCGCCATGGCGCTGACGGTGGCCACCGGCTTCGTGGTCGACGACGCCATCGTGGTGCTGGAGAATATTTCACGCTACATCGAACAAGGACTGTCGCCAAGAGAGGCTGCACTCAAAGGCGCGCGCGAGATTGGCTTCACGGTGCTGTCAATTTCTTTGAGTCTGGTGGCGGTGTTTATTCCGCTGCTCTTGATGGGCGGCGTCGTGGGACGTTTGTTCCGCGAGTTCGCGGTCGTTCTGTCGGTTTCTATTTTGGTGTCCATGGTGGTCTCGCTGACGACCACGCCGATGATGGCTGCGCTGTTGCTCAAACCGCGCGCAGAGAAGCTGGCAAAGGCCAGCGGAAACCGCTTAGCCTTGGCGTTCGAGCGTTTCAGCCAAGGCATCGGCCACGTTTTCAGGCGCGGCTATCGCCACTCTTTGATCTGGACACTGCGTCATCAGGCGGTGGCGATGCTGGCCTTGATCGCTGTGATTGGCCTGAACGTCTACCTGTACACAATCATCCCCAAGACATTTTTTCCCCAGCAAGACACCGGCGTGATTGTGGGTGGCGTGCAGGCGGACCAAGGCAGTTCGTTCCAGATGATGCGGCAGCGAGTGGACACCTTTGTTGCCATCGTTCGCGCCGATCCAGCGGTATCCAATGTCAGTGGATCCACCGGCGGTGGCCAACGCAACTCGGCTAATTTTTACATCACGCTGAAACCGCTGGCAGAGAGAAAACTGTCAGCCGATGCGGTGGTCGGCCGTTTGCGCGGCAAGCTCGCCCACGAGCCGGGTGCCAACTTGTTCCTGGTTCCGGTGCAAGACATCCGCATGGGTGGCCGGCAGTCGAACGCCCAATACCAGTACACCTTGCAGGCGGACGAACTTGAACAGTTGCGTGCATGGGAGCCGCGCATTCGCAGTGCGCTGTCGCGTCTGCCTGAGTTGGCCGACGTCAACACCGACCAGCAAGACAAGGGCATGCAAACCTCTTTGGTGATTGACCGAGATGCTGCCGCAAGGCTTGGCGTGACCATGAACACGATTGACACCACGCTGAATGATGCGTTTGGCCAGCGCCAAGTGAGCGTCATCTACAACCCACTCAACCAGTACCGCGTGGTGATGGAACTGGCACCGGAATTCTTGCAGAGCCCTTCAAGCTTGGGCCGTTTTTACGTCACCAGCAACACCGGTGCGCAGGTGCCCTTAGCCTCTTTTTCACGCATCGAAACGACGACAACACCCCTCTCGGTCAACCATCAAGGCGGCACGCCGGCGTCCACCATCAGCTTCAACCTGCCGCTGGGCGTGTCGCTGTCAGAGGCCACAGCGGCCATTGACAGCACGATGACGTCGCTGGGTTTGCCGGTGTCGGTACGCGGCAGCTTTGTCGGTACGGCCAATGCTTTTCAAAAGTCACTGGCGTCTCAACCGTTGCTGATCATGGCCGCCATCGTCGCGATTTATTTGGTCTTGGGCATGCTGTACGAAAGCCTGATTCATCCGGTGACGATTCTCTCGACGCTGCCTTCCGCGGGCGTCGGTGCGCTGCTGGCCTTGATGTTGTTCAAAAGTGAGTTCTCGATCATCGCGTTGATCGGCGTGATTCTGCTGATCGGCATCGTCAAGAAAAACGCCATCATGATGATCGACTTCGCCATCGCCCGGCAAAGGGCTGGCCAGGTCACGGCCGGTGCGGCCATCTACCGGGCTGCCTGTCTGCGCTTGCGGCCTATTCTGATGACGACTTTCGCCGCCATTTTCGGTGCCATCCCGCTGGCCCTTGGCACAGGCAATGGTGCTGAGTTGCGCCAGCCGCTGGGCATCGCCATCGTCGGCGGGCTGATCCTCAGCCAACTGCTGACCCTCTACACGACGCCGGTGGTGTTCGTGTTGATGGACAGGCTGCGCCGGCCGAAACTCCAACCGAATAGGTTTTTATGACGTTCCACCTTCATCCCCTTTGTCTTTCGTTGCTCGCCAGTTGGCTACTCGCGGCCTGCGCTACACCACACGTGACCCAGCCGCCGCCAGCGGTGGCGCCAGCCCAATTCAAAGAAACCGATGTTTGGCAACGCGCGGCTTTGACAGAAACGCTGCCGGTGTCCGACGCATGGTGGACGCTGTTCAAAGATCCGGTGCTAGACGACTTGGAAGCCCGCCTCGTGATCGGCAACGAGAACCTGAAAGTCTCGATGGCCCAAGTGACCCTCGCGCGCGCAGCGCTCGACGCCAGCCGCAGCGCGATGTTTCCGACCCTGTCCGCCGGATTGGGTGGCACGCGCAGCGAAAACACCGCCGGACCCAATGCCGTGAAAACGGCCAGCCCCCGCAACGCCCTGACGGCATCGGCCAACAGCAGCTGGGAAGTTGATGTGTGGGGCCGCCTCTCAGAGGCCAGCCGCGGCGCGCAAGAAACTTTGCAAGCCAGCGCCAACGATTTGGCAGCTGTCCGCTTGTCGGCCCAAGCGACCTTGGCTCAAACCTATTTTTCTCTGCGCACGGCCGAAGCTCAACGCTTGGTGCTCACGAACAACGTGGCGGCCTACCAGCGTTCGCTCAGACTGACCGAGGCCCGCTACAGCGGTGGTGTGGCCGCGCGCACCGACGTGTTGCTCGCACAAACCCAGCTCAAAAGTGCGCAAGCCCTGGTGGCCGAGTCCATCGCCTTGCGTGCGCAACTTGAGCATGCCATTGCCGTGCTGCTAGGGCTGCCACCGTCATCACTCGGATTGGAACGCAGCGCGAAGGTTCCTGTTGCGCCTGCTGTACCGGAACTGTTGCCAGCCACGTTATTACAGCGTCGGCCCGATATAGCCGCAGCCCAGCGGCGGGTCGTGGCCGCCTACGCCCAAATTGGCGTGACCGATGCCGCCTTTTACCCGGCGCTCATACTCTCAAGCAGTGCCGGCTATACCAACACGTCCTTGTCTAATTTGGTCAGCGCACCGAACCTGCTGTGGTCACTCGGCACCTCCATGACGCAGGCCATTTTCGATGGCGGTCAGCGCAAATTCGCCAGCGCCCAAGCCCGCGCCGTGGCAGAACAAGTGACGGCCAGCTACCGGCAAACCGTGCTCGTCGCGCTTCAGGAAGTCGAAGACAACTTGGTGTTGGCTGACCAGTTAGCGCGTGAATCACAAGTGCAACGGGAAGCCCTGCAGGCCGCCAAAATGAACATGGACATCACGCTCGAGCAGTACCGCGCCGGCACGGTCAGCTACCTCAATGTGGTGAGTGCACAGACAGCGGCGCTGACCATTGAAAACAGTCTGTTGATTGTGCAAAACAGACAACTCGCCGCTGTCAACCAGATCCTGAAAAATATCGCCGGGCGCTGGGAACACGCGCGGTAAATTGTCAGGCAACAACTACGCCTTACTCAAACCTTCTTTAACCCGCTCAGGCGTCAGCGGCAAGCGCCTGAATCGAACGCCAGTGGCGTCGAAAACCGCGTTGGCCAGTGCACCAATCGTTGGTCCTTGTGAGGCTTCGCCGGTGCCCAAGAAAGGCGAACCAGGCCGGTCGATCAACACGACGCTGACAGGGGGCACTTCCGAAAAAGTCAGGATCGGGTAGCTGCTCCAGTCGTTCGACAAGACCTTGGTGTCGTCGAACTTCACTTCTTCTTTGAGTGACCAGCTCAGCGACTGAATCATGCCGCCCTCAATTTGGTTCATCACGCCATCCGGGTTAACGATTTGGCCGGTGTCTGACGATGCAACGGCACGAATCACGCGAATGCGTCCCGACTGACGATTGACTTCGACCTCCATGGCCACCGCGACATAGCCCGCAATATTTTTGTACCGCGCAAAGCCGATACCCCGGCCACGGCCTTCGGTCTTGCGCCAACTGGCCCAGCCAAATTTTTCAGCGGCCTTGAGCAAGACATCCCGCGCCCTTTCATCTTTCAAAAACCGCAGGCGGTACTCCACCGGATCAACCTGAGCCGCGACGGCCAGCTCGTCGATAAAAGACTCAATCGCGAAGACATTGGCGTAAGCCCCCAGCCCACGGGCTGACGATGCACGGAGCGGCATCTCCGTGATGAAGTGGGTCAGCACCTGGTGACCTGGAAAGTCATAGAGGGCGATGGCATTGCGGTCAGCCGCGTAGTTGGGCGGCCCACCATTGATCGGCAAGGGCATGGCAAATGGCTTAGCCAAATAGCCCGCTGACAACAGATTACCCGGCTCACCACTGGGCCGTGTGCCGTGCGGTGTCGACCACAACTGCAAATCCCAGTCGAGCACGTTGCCCTGTTCGTCCAGCCCAGCTTGGGTTTGAATCACCATCGCAGAACCATACGGTTCCCACAGATGTTCTTGCTCACGGGTGTACTGCAGGCGCACGGTTTTCCCGGGCACGGCGGCCGCCAGCAACGCAGCGTCAGCGGCCGCATCATCGGCTAAGTTGTGGCCATAACAACCGGAGCCTTGCATGTGCTGGCAGCGCACCTTGTCAGGCGCCATCCCCAACATTTTGCTGATGGCTAAGCCGGTTTCAAAGACCGACTGACTGTGCGTTTGAATCAACATCACGCCGTCTGCGCCCAGGGTGGCAATCGCCGCCGAGGTACCAATAGAGGCATGCATGTGGTACGGCCGGTAGTACGTGGCCTGCATGGTTTTGGCGGGCACAGGACCACCCACACGCGGCTGCACTTTTGTTTGAATCATTTTGTTAGGTGTGGTCTTGCGCAGCCAGTCAAAAATACCGTCATCACCGGGCAGTACTTTCTCAACTTTCCATTTGGCTGTGGCTGTCAGCGCTTTGGCTGCGGCCAAGGCTTGACCTTCGCGCTTGGCAATAACGCCCAGAAAACTGCCATTTCGAACGACCTTCACCACGCCCGGCATTCTTTGCACCAAAGCCAGATTCACGGACAGCAATTTAGCTTGGTAGGTCGGTGGCCGAACAAGATGGCCATAGAGCATGCCTGCAGGGTGATGTTCTTGAATGAACATCGCTTGCCCCAGCATTTTGGGCGTCAAGTCCACGCGCTGAACCGGACGCCCGATGTAGCGGTAATCGCTGGCTGGTTTGAATTTGACCTGCCCCGTCGCTTCCCGATTCAGCGCCTCACCCACGACCAGATCCCAGTACGCCACCTGCGCCCCCGAAGTGGATTGAATCAGCCCATCTTTGACACTGAGCGACGTGACCGGTTCCTTGAGCTTGTCAGCGGCAAGTTGCACCAAAATGGCACGGACTTCGGCCGAGGCTTGCTGCACCGCTGAGGCGCAATACGGCATGGAGAAAGAACCGGCCGTGACCCCTTCATTGGGCACCAACGCAGTGTCACCAGAGATCACGTGCACCCGCTGCAAATCGATGTCCAGTTCGTCCGCACAAACCTGCGTGACGGCCGTCAAAATGCCTTGACCCAATTCGACCTTGCCGACCATCAGCGTGACGGTTTGGTTGGCGTTGACGCGCAACCAGGCGCTGAGTTTTCGATGGGTGTTCAAGTCGCCGGCCAAGCGCGGTTTGGCGCTGGCAGGAGCGCCTTGCGAGAGTGCGTCTTCCAAAGGAATGGCAAAAGCCAGCGTCAGGTAACCGGTCGACTGCAAAAAGCCACGGCGTGTGCTGTTGATTTTTGAGCTCATGATCAAGCTCCCTGCGCAGCACGCAATACCGCCCGCACAATGCGGTTGTGCGCCCCACAGCGGCACAAGTTGCCATCAAGTGCAGAGCGAACTTCTGAATCAGTTGGCTTCGGATTGCGGTCAAGCAGGGCTTGCGCTTGAACGATCATGCCGGAGGTGCAATAGCCGCATTGAGCCGCTTGCTCATCGATAAAGGCCTGCTGCAGACGACTGGGTTTGTCGCCATCCTTCATGCCCTCTAAAGTCGTGACGCTACGACCAGCCACAGCCGACAAAGGCGCCGAACAAGAGCGCACTGGATTGCCATCAACCATCACCAGACAGGCACCGCACTGCGATTTACCACAGCCAAATTTACAACCGCTCATCTGAAAGTCATGGGCCAACACCTCCAACAAAGCGGTGGTGTCTGCAACAGGGCTGCGCACCTGTTTTCCATTTAATTTAAAACTGATCAAGGGATATCTCCAGTTGTTTTGATGAGCGGGAAGCTCAGGCTTTGAGACCCAGCATGCGGCGCGCATTGCCACCAAGGATCGCGACCCGCTCGGCGTCGGTCAGCGGGGTGTTCATCACATGGTCGACCGGGTGCTGTTCCCACGGAATCGGGTGATCGGTGCCCAACACGACCTGGGTCGACCCGACTTCAGCGACAAGGTGCCGCAGCGCCTCAGGCGTGAACACGAGTGCATCGAAATAAATCTGTCGGATGTACTCGCTGGGCTTTTTCTTAAGCTGAATAGCCGGATTGCAATTGACCGGTGAGACAAAGCAGCTGAAGTCCATCCGCGGTGCATAGCTGCCGAGAAAACCGCCACCATGGGCAGCGCAAATTTTGAGGTTCGGAAATTTATCGAGCACGCCTTCGAAGATCAGGTGCTGCAAAGCGATGGTCGTGTCGAGCGGGTTGCCTATGACGTTCGACATCCAGCCATTGCCCTTGAAGCGTTTGGCCAGTTCGGGCGTGCTTTGCGGATGAATGAACAAGGTCGCACCCAGCGCTTCAGCGCGGGCCCAGACGGCATGAAATTTGGGATCCGAAAAGTCGTCTCCAGCCACGCTGCCGCCTATAGCCACGCCCCGGATACCCGGCAGCGTCATGGCGTGTTCAAGTTCTTGGACGGCCAAGTCGGGAAACTGCAGGGACAAAGACGCGAAGGCAGAAAAACGATCAGGTCGTGCCAAACAAAGCTCCGACAGCTTGGTGTTTTGAAGACGCACGATGGCGGCTGAATTGAGCCGATCCCGCCGATACCAAAAGGGGTTGATGCTGAGCACTTCCATGTCGATGCCCATGGCATCCATGGCCGCCAAGCGCTCTTCGATCACGATGAAATGCTCGGGCACACCCTTGACCGGCGGCAACACGCCCTTCGCATCAGCACCCATCAGCGCCAGCGCATCCTGCACATAGCAGTGCGCATGGACGTCGATCGTTTTGACCCGCTCGCCATTGATCAAAATAGGCAAGCGTCGGGCGGATGTTTGACCGGGCTCGGGAACCCACGCTGATGACGCGTTGAACGTACTGCAGCCTGTGAGGGCGATACCGGCGACCACGCCGGTTGTTGCGCCTATGAAATGTCGACGAGATGTCATTGGAGGCCTTTGGGATTAACGATCAACATCAGACAATGCGCGTTCGTAGTAGCGCAGATCCAGAAACTTTTCGGGTGCAGGAGCCACACCACCCCACTGGCCTTCGATTTCTGCACGCAAAGACAGCATGTTGCGCATGCCCGTCATCTCGATTGCGCAATCTTTGAACAGGCCGTGACCCGGAGTTGTCAGTGCCTGGTAGGTCTGCTCGGCAATACGGCGTTCGAGCTTCAGGTTTTTTTGCAGCACTTGCAGCACCTGCTCACGGTTGGCCGGGTCTTGCGTAGCACGGCAGCCTTCAATGTAGGCCGACAAAAAACGCTGCAAGGTGCCGGCATTGGCTTGGGCCCATGGCCGCATCACGAAGACGCCGCTAGACTGGTACAGCCCGAACATGTCCATGGTGCTACCCAAGCTCTTGGCGCCGTTGTCTTTCGCGACAAAGTTCCACGGTGGATTGAGCATGGCGGAATGCCCCTCCGGGGTTCCCATCGATTTGGTACGGATCGCGGTACCGCCCAAGGGCTTGATCGTGTAGTCCTGACCTTCGACAAAGCCGGCATTTTTGAAAATTTTCCGACCGATCAAGGCGTAAGCGGTGTTGGTCGCATCGACGATGAAATTCTTGCCCCGAAGATCGGATAGCTGCTTGAATTCCGGACGCACCATCAACTCGTTCATGCCGCCGTCACCGCCCGCCACGATGACCACGTCTTTCTTGGCGACTTCGATCATGGCCACCGCGTTGTCGACGGCTGCTACCGCAATGTCAAAGCGACCCACGGCCAGCCCCTCGCGCTGCATGTCTGAATTGGGTGTGAACTGCAGCTCAGGTGTGATGCCGCGTCGGGCAAAAGAACCGCGCTCAATAGCCATGTAAATGGGGGTGTTGCTGGACCCCTGAAAAACATTGATACGCAGCGTCACGGGATCATTGGGGGGCGGTGGAGGGGGTGGAGAAACGGCACACGCCGACAACCCAGCCACGACCGACAACATAGAAATCACTGACCCCGTCCGCGCTAAGCAGACACCGACTTTGGCATGCATGGAAACGTCCCCATCTTGTTATGTATCTATCGGACGATAACTTAATATTTTTAGGCCTCAAAGAGGGGGTAGTGAAATTCAGTTTTCCAATTTTTGGCGTGCAAAAAAGTCGCTGCGGAATCCTGAGATAAGTCCCGGCAGCAATGCGTCTGCTGCCAGTTTATGAGCCACAGCGTTCCAGTGCCTGTCGGCGGGTAAGTAGTCGAACACTTCACGATGCGCCGCCCAATGGCGCATAAAAATCGGCCGCATATCAACCAACTCAAAGCCAGTTTCGTTGGCCAATCGTATAAAAATGCCACGCTCTTCCATAGTCAAGTTGGGTGGCTTTTTATGAAGGCTGGGATAAAGCGCGGTACGGTCAGCATCGACAAGGAGTGTGATTTTCAATCCATAGACCTGCTTGATGGCATTGAGTTCGGCCAAGTAATAGCGCATGAATTTCAGCTTTTTCTGAGCTTCATCAGTGGGGGTAACAGGGTCAACTGAGTTTGAAATAGGTCGGCCAAATTGAAGTGCTTGCGAAAGCCATTCAGCGAACTTCAAGTTGTAATGGACATAGCGAATCAACGCCGACTTCGCCATCCACTGTTTGAGGGCAGACTCCTGATAGCGATGGTGAAACAGCGCGACATTGTCGCCCTCGCTGACAAACCCGTTATAGCCAGGCACAGGTTCAGCAGCGATGACAGCCGGATCCCAATCTTTGACAAATATAACGACCGCGGCAGGTCGCAACATGGGCACAAATTTTCTGAGTAATTGAAGGCTGTCCGGAAGACGATTGCCAGGCGTTGCAACGGTACCAATGCGAATGCCCATCGTCGATTCAAGATGACCCTGCACTGTGTCTGGATAGTTGAGCATCAAGCTGGCAATAAAACTGTCGCCAATGATCAAGACGTCTGTCGCTGGCCGGTCAAAATTTGCCGCATTGATGAATCCCAGATTATTTGTCACGCCATGTCGTGCGTTCATCATGCTCCAGCCATGGGAATAAACAAACGGCTGTTGAGGCAAGTAACGACTGTAGGCATCCGTCGCGCTGGTGGAAGCCATACGCAAGCCTGAGTCGACAGGAAGCGATCTAAAGAGCCCCTCCAAAATGCCAAGCGCAAAAATGACACCCAAGGAAATATTTATTAAAAAACGCATGACTCTCTAAAAATTGAAATAGAGAAACTCAGAGACACCTCTTGTTTCACCTATGGCCAGCAGAAGTAAGCTGATCACCAGCAGGAAGCCAAACAAAATTTCGCTCGAGATAGCCTGTGAATTCCACTTTCCATCCAGAAGTTTTCCGCGCTCTAAGACGTCATAAATATTAGGCGTTAGAAAAGCCATAGAGGCGCATGTCAGCACCCACAACATGCCGGCGTGCAGGTTCATGATCCGGTTGAGTCCGGCTAGATTTCCGGGCTGCAAGGTGTGTGTGCCTTGATACATCGCCTTCAGAACACCCAATGCCACCGAGACAGATGAGGCCCGAAAAAATACCCAGGCCAAGACGACTGCCAAAAAAGTGATGCAGGCGCCCGAGGCACTTATCAGTGCGCCGTTTGCCCAACGACGTTCACGCCGTTCTACATCAGAACCAAGAAGGTGACGCAGGGCATGGTTGGCGATCAAGTAGACGCCGTGCAAAGCACCCCACACGATGAAGGTCCAGTTCGCACCGTGCCACAGACCGCCCAGCAGCATGGTGATAAAAAGATTCAGATAACGTCGCACACCCCCTCGGCGATTCCCGCCCAACGGCACATACAGATAGTCTTTGAGAAAACTGGACAGGGTGATATGCCAACGACGCCAAAAATCAATGATCGACCGTGCTTTATAGGGGGAATTGAAATTGATTGGTAACACCACACCCAACATGTAGGACAAGCCATAAGCCATGTCGCAGTAACCGGAAAAATCAAAATACAGTTGAAACGTGTAGGCCAGAACACCCACCCAAGCTTCAGCCACGGTGAGGCTCGCGTAATGCACATCAAACACGGGGCCGACAAATACAGCAACGCCATCTGCAAGCACGACTTTTTTGAACAACCCGACAGCAAAAATCAGCAGGCCCAGTGTGAGTCGCCCTGTTGAAAATAGGTGCGTCTTGGGGTTGACGAACTGCGGCATCATGTCTTTGTGGTGGATGATGGGGCCGGCAATGAGATGTGGAAAATAAGTCACAAACAAGCCATAGTTTTCAGCCTTGCACGCGCTGACCTTCCCTGCCTTGCAGTCCACCAAGTAAGCAATTTGCGTGAACGTGAAAAATGAAATCCCGATGGGCAGAATGATCCCGGCAGGCAACCACACCTGCCCCAGCAGTGCGCCCACATTCACCACCAGAAAATCAAAGTACTTGAAAAAAAACAGCGCGCCTAGGTTCAGAACAAGGCCCAGGATCAGTGCGTATTTAGCGGCCGACTCATTGCCAGTACCTTTGCAGCGGTTGATCAAGCCGCCCACGCCATAGTTGATGACAATGGAGCCCAGCAGGAGCGGCAGGTAGGTCAGGCTCCAGTAGCCATAAAAGCAAACCGATGCCAGCAGCAAGAAAACGATGGATGCCTTGATCGAATATCTTGACAGTACAAAATAGCCCGACAGGCACAACGGCAAAAATACGAGAAAAAATGCAAAAGAATTGAACAGCATCGTTCAAGTCAAGACGCCGGCTACATAGCCTTCAATGCTGAGGAAGGAAGACCGTGCGATGCGGGGACTTTCATAGCGAGATCCTATGCTGCTGTTTTAAAAAGTTACTTGTCGATACAGACTTTAGGAGCCGCCACTGGCATGAACAGTAGGCGGGCTGAGCAGACATGGGTAGGCGGTTACCGCGCCTCTTGCTCAAAGTGCTTCAGCGCGAACGCAGCGTCCGGCTCAGCAGAGCGACCGGCAGCAAGCCCACCAGCACCAGCGCCAGTGCCGGCAAAGCAGCTTCCGTCAAGCGCTCGTCACGCGCCAGCTGATAGGTCACCACCGCCAGCGTGTCGCTGTTGAAGGGCCTTAACACCAGCGTGGCGGGCAGCTCTTTCATGACGTCAACAAACACCAGCAAACCGGCGACGGCCACTGAGCGTTTGAGCAGCGGCCAATGGACGCGGCTGAGCAAGCCCATACCGGTGGTGCCGAGCATGCGGGCGCTGTCGTCCAAGCTGCTGGGAATGCGCGAATAACCGCTTTGCACTGACTGCAAGGCCACCGCGCAAAAGCGCACGAGGTAAGCCCAGACAATGCCCAGCGCCGTCGCCGTGACCCAATAGCCAATGCTGGTTTGCGGCGCGACCGACTGCAGCCAACCCACCGGCAGCAGCAAGCCGACCACGATGACTGCGCCTGGCACCGCGTAACCCAAGCTGACGAGTTGCACCGCCGCGCGATTCAGTCCGTGGGGTCGATGGCGCAGCGCAAAGGCCAGCGTCAGCGCGATGCCGGTGGCCAGCACAGCGGTGAGGCTGGCGAGCCAGACGCTGTTGAAAGACCATTGCGCAAACGACAGCCAAGACAAGTCATCCCAGCCGGCCTGTAACGGCCGCAGCATGAACAGCACCGGCAGCACAAAGCCGAGTGCAATCGGCAGCGCGCAGACCAACCAAGCCAGGGCAGCGCGCGAGCCATGCAGCCGCGTTGGCAAGGCGTCGGCAGCCCCGGCGCGGTCGCCTCGCCCGCCCGCAAAGCGCATGCGCTGTTGCGCACTTTGCTCAATCTTCAACAACACCGCGACGAACAGCAGCAGCACCGTGGCCAATTGCGCGGCCGCCATGCGGTTGTCCATGCTGAGCCAGGCTTTGTAAATGCCCGCCGTGAAGGTTTGAATCCCGAAGTAACTGGAGACGCCAAAGTCGGCCAGCGTTTCCATCAGCGCCAGTGCAATACCGGCCGCGACGGCGGGCCGGGCCAACGGCAAGGCAACTTCCCGGATACGCCGGGACAGAGGGGCACCCAGCAGGCGCGCCGCTTCCATCAAATGCACCGCGCGCTCGGTCAATGCGGTGCGTGCCAACAAGTACACATACGGGTACAGCGCGACCGTGAAAACGACCACGGCACCGCCCAAGCTGCGCACTTCCGGCAACAAGCGCCCCTGCACATCAAACGATGAGCGGAGCCAGCTTTGGAGAGGCCCGGCGTATTGCAAAAAGTCGGTGTAAGCATAAGCCACGACGTAAGCCGGCATGGCCAGTGGCAGCAACAGCGCCCATTCAAACGTGCGACGCCCGGGAAAATCAAACAGCGTCACGGTGGCCGCCGTGCCCATCCCCAAAACGCCCACACCCAGCGCCACACACAGACACAGCAACACAGTGGTGCTCACGTAGTCCGGCAGCACGGTGCGGCCCATTTCCCGCAAGATGTCCCAAGAGTGGCGGTCCAGCTGCGTCCACGACAAGATGATCGCCAGCACCGGCAAGGTCAGCACCAACACCAATAGCAACAGCAGCGTGGAAGGAATCAGACGACGGAGCATGGGTTCCAGAAAAAGACAGCACTGTTTTGAATCGGCGGAATGCCATGATCAGTGCGAATGAGAATTGTAATCATCTACAATGAAAACCATGTTTTTGAATGTCTCTCAGTTGTGCGTTCACTACGCCGGTCGGACGCATCGAGCGGTCGACAACGCCACCTTTACCTTGGCGGCTGGCGAAATTGGTGTCTTGATCGGCCCTTCAGGCTGCGGCAAAACCACGCTGCTGCGGGCCGTGGCCGGCTTGGAAAAAGCGAGCGCCGGCAGCATTTGGCTGGCTGGCGATGTCGTCAGCAGTCCACAGGTTCATCTGCCAGCAGAATCACGCCGTATTGGCATGGTGTTTCAGGATTACGCGCTGTTTCCGCACCTTGATGTGGCGAACAACGTCGGCTTCGGCCTGCACCATCTGAAGCCCGCCGAGCGCCGTTTACGTGTGCAAGAAGTGCTGGCTCTGGTCGGTTTGAGTCACGCTGAAAGCTTGCACCCGCACCAGTTGTCTGGTGGTCAACAACAACGCGTGGCACTGGCGCGGGCCTTGGCACCGCGGCCACGGTTGCTCTTGCTGGACGAACCATTTTCAAATCTTGACGTCGATTTGCGCGAACGCTTGGCGCATGAGGTGCGCGGCATTTTGAAGGCTGCGGGTGCGACTGCCCTGTTTGTCACACATGACCAACTTGAAGCCTTTGCCATCGGCGACCGTATCGGCGTCATGCACGAAGGCCAGTTGCAACAGTGGGATGACGCCTACGCGCTGTACCACCGCCCGGCGACACGTTTCGTCGCAGAATTCATTGGCCACGGTGTTTTTGCGCATGCGCAAATCGAGCAAAAAGAGCAAGGTAGCGTGGTGGTGCACACGGCGCTTGGCGACCTCAATGACATGCAAGAGTGCCCTTTGCCAAACGCTTACCCGGACGGTATTTGTGATGTACTTTTGCGCGCCGACGACATCGTGCATGACGATGCAGCGCCCGTCAAAGCGCAGATCTTGCGCAAGGCGTTTCGGGGTTCAGAATTTTTGTACACCTTGAAGCTGCAAAGCGGCGAATCGGTGATGGCCCATGTGCCCTCACACCATGACCACGCGCTGGGTGAGTGGATCGGTATCAGGGCGCAGGTTGATCATGTCGTGACGTTTCCGCGCGTGGCGGGCTGAGTCTATTCAGTCGGCATCTCTGAGGCGTTGAACTTCGCGCTGCAAGTCACCGGCCCACGCACGCCTGTCACGCCCACGCGCCAACTCAGGCACACCCACCGTCACTTCGGCCATCAGCTCGCGCGCCGTCAGCGTGCGCCACATCGAAGCCAGCAGCGTGTCATTGCCGACAAAGCGCGGCGCTTGACTCACCTGACCCGTGCG
>CANCCE010000015.1 GCA_947374505.1 Comamonadaceae bacterium
TATGGCCAAACTGGATCTGGAGTGGCTCGGCGTCTTCGTCGAGGTTTACAAAACGCAAAGCGTCTCGCGTGCGGCACTTCGCTTGGGCATGGAGCAGGCCAGCGCCAGCATCATGTTGGGCAAGCTGCGACGGCATTTTGATGACCGCCTTTTCACGCGAACGTCGGCGGGCATGGAACCGACGCCCAAGGCGCAAAGCATTTACCCCGACCTGCTGGAGGCTTTGTTGCACATTGAGAAAGCCCGGGGGCAGGGCGGCGTCTTTTCCCCCCATCAGGCAGAGCGGGAGTTTCACATCTGCATGACTGACATCAGTGAGATGATTTTGCTGCCGCGGCTGATCAACCACCTGCAGCAGTCAGCACCCGGCCTGACCTTGAAAGCCGACAAGATATCGCCGGACAGCCGGCGACGGCTGGAGTCGGGCGACATCGATCTCGCCGTGGGCTTCACGCCGGATCTTGAGGCGGGCTTTTACCAGCAGGCGCTATTTGCCCAAAATTTTGTCTGCTTAGCGGCCAGTGACCACCCGCGCATCCGCAGCAAGCTCACGCCCCGTGCGTTCATGGCGGAAGGCCACATCTTGGTCACCGCGTCGGGCACCGGCCATTCCATCGTCGACAAAGTGCTGGCCCGTCACAAGTTAGAGCGCCGTGTGGTGTTGCACTTGCCGAGCTTTCTGGGGGTCGCCCGCATCGTGGCGCAGACGGAGTTTTTGGTCATCGTGCCGCGCTTGTTGGGGATCGCCTTGGCCTCTCAGGAAAAGGTTCAATTGCTGGAACCGCCGGTGCCGTTGCCGGCTTACAAAGTCAAGCAACATTGGCATGAACGCTTCAATGCGGACGCCGGCAACATCTGGCTGCGGCAAGCCATGGTGGGCCTTTTCTCCGGTGCCGGACTCGATGTTTAACGGGTCAGAAACCGAAGTGTTTCTTAGGCGCTGACCACATCATCACTTCCCGGTCTGACGTCGAAAATTGGCTTTCAAAAACTTTGAGCATCGGGCCGTAGTCGAGCCGGAAAGGGGCCTTCAGGTAAGGCCAGTCGGAGGCCCAGACGCATTGTTCCGTACCAAAATTTTGAATGAGTTCATCTAAAAACGGACGAACATCCGGGAACGGAAAACCGGCTTTGGAGAATTTGGCATAGCCCGATAGCTTGACCACGGCGCGGCCTTCCCGGCCGAGCGCTAATAAAGATTGGAAACCGGCTTGGTGTGTTTGGGCGTCTACGGCAGGGCGCCCGCAATGATCGAACATCAGTTTGCCGTTAACGCGGTTCAGCATCGGCATGAACTGAGTCAACTGGTCGTTGTCGACTTGAAACTGTGCCCACAAATCCAGCGCGTTGAGTCGCTGCAGCAAAGGTTCAATGTCTGCGTAATGATCGAACCCATGCAGCGATGGGTTGAACGCCACGCCGATGACACCGCTGGCCTTGAGTTCAAGCAAAGTCTCGAGCGGACAGTCGTTGGGCACCACGGCAATGCCTTTGAACTTACCTTCGCCATTTTTGATGGCGTCCAACAGGCAGCGGTTGTCTGTGCCGTAGCCCGAGTTGGGTCCGACCAGTAACGCATGTTCCACCGCATAGCAAGCCATGACCTCCTGGAAATACCGCGCGTCCCCCATTTCTTGACCGGCCGGTCGATACGCCACGTCTGGTGCATAAGGAAAACGGGCCGGGTCCAAAACATGGCAGTGCGCGTCGATTTTTCTTTCCGTCAGAACGCTCATCGGTGGCGCTTCAAAAAGTGGCCAAGACGGCCTGCTTCAATTCGTCGGTGATCTCGGGCATGACACCGAACCAAGATTTGAAAGCGGGGCGCGCCTGGTTCAGCAGCATGCCCAAACCATTGGCGGTCTGGTTGCCACGCAGGCGTGCCGTTTCCAGCAAAGGTGTTTCTAGCGGGATGTAGATCGCGTCTGAGACCATGGCTGTCTTGGGCAGGGCGTCTAAGCTCACTTCCAGCGGTGGTTGGCCGTACATGCCTTGGTTGGTGGTGTTGACCAACAGAGCCGCTCCGTCCATGGCGCTGTTGCGTTCAGCCCAGGAAACAACTTTGACGATCTGTTCATACCCCGCAGCCAAGGCCTGCGCTTTGTCGAGCGTTCGGTTCACCAGTCGAATCTCTGTCGCACCTTGGTCGATCAAGCTCAGGACAACAGCGCGCGATGCACCACCAGCCCCCAGCACAACGATCGGTCCGGCATCTGCCCGCCAATCGGGATTGACGTCCCTCAAGCTTTGGATGTAGCCATAACCATCGTGGTTAAAGCCATGCAGACTTCCATCCGGCTGCACCACCACGCAATTGATCGCACCCATGCGCTGCGCCAAAGGATCAACAACGTCCATCAACTTGAGGGCTTCAACCTTGTGCGGTTGGGTCACGTTACAACCTGCTAATCCCAGTGCCGACAGCCCACGGACAGCAGCCTCCAAGTTGTTCGCTTCGACCGGCAAGTGGCCGTATGCCCCTCTCAAGCCGTGTTGGGCAATCCAATAGTTGTGAAGAATCGGGGAACGCGATTGTGTGATGGGCATGCCCATCACACCGGCTAGGATGAATTTTCTGTTGTCCATGAGATAAACGACGGGTCTTGTTATTTTTTGTTGACGGGCGGCAAGATGCTGGTGACAACTTGCTTGCCGGCCACCACTTTGGTCATGTAGCTCTCACGGTCGAGATCGCCTTTGGCGTCATAGCTGATATCGAGCAAGAGTCCCGGCGTTGCTTTGGCCGAGAGGCTGATGTCTTTCATGGCAGCGGCAAAAGCTTTGGCATCGAATTTACCGATTTTTTCGGTCACGGCTTTGACGGTGTAAATGCCGATATAGCCTTTGAGTCCGTTGTGGTCGGTCTTGGACTTGTACTCGCGCTGGTAGGCTGCATCAAATTTTTTGACATTGGCCTGCGGTGCGTCGGCCGTCAAACCGACGTGAGCGATGGCGCCATTGGCGGCGTCACCGGCGAGCTCAATGACCTTCTGGCTGGTCAGGGTGGTTTCACCGATGATGGGTTTTTTGTAAGCTTGCTTTTTCAGTTCGCGCAACAAACGGGCCGACTCCTCTTCGTTCGAGTAAACAAAAACGGCATCGCTGCTGGACTGCTTGACCTTGATCACGGCGCTGCTGAAGTCCACTTGGCCGGGTTCTGTGGAGACGTCTACTCCGACTTTGATACCTTGGGCTTCAAGGGCCTTGATGATCAAGTCACGCCCCCCTTTGCCAAAGTCGTTGTTGACATAAATCACGTCAACGGCTTTGGCCTTGACGGTGTTTTTGATGTAGCCGGCAATCTTTGGCATGGCCGTGGATTGCGTGAACGACGTTCTGAACACGTAGGGGTTGCCTTGCTCCGTGATGGCCGCTGCTTCGCCACCGGTGAAGTTAGGAATCTCTGCACGGCGGGTGGTCGCCATGCTGACCATGATGGAGCCCGAAAACACCGGGCCCATGATCACGTAGGCGTCGTTGTCGACCGCTTTTTCCGCCAGACCTTTGGCCACACCAGGGTTGGACTGGGTGTCGTTGGCGGTGTAGTCGATCTTGCGGCCCAGAATGCCGCCGGCGGCATTGATCTCTTTCACAGCGAGCTTGATGCCGTTGTCAAAATTAGTGCCTGACGTGGCGCCCGTGCCGCTGAGTTCAACCAGGCCGACGATTTTGACGTTTTGGGCTTGCGCCATGGCCGTCGCGAACATGGCACCCATCAATGCCAATTTTAAAAACGTTTTCATGCTTGTCTCCATGTTGTAAGGGTCTTAATCGCCGCGAATTATCGATGGAAATTGACGCTGATAACCCTTGAATCGCCTTCAAGGCGACGTGACTGAGGGTAAATACACACTGAAACTCGAACCCTTGCCGGGTCCCGGACTGTCTGCTGTGACCCGTCCACCATGCATTTGAACCAGGCATTTAACCAATGCCAAACCGAGATCAAGACCGCCCTGAGGTCGACCAGCAGAGCGTTCGCCTTGGGCGAAAAGATCAAATATATTTGGCATCAGGTCTGAGTCCATGCCGCTGCCGTTGTCACCCACCGTCATGCGCAGTTCACCGGCCTCAATGGCGACCCGAAGATCGAGGTAGCCCCCTTCGGGCGTGTACTTGGCGGCATTGTTCAAGAGATAGCGGGTGACTTGAACCAACCGGGCATGGTCACCGCTGACGGGCAGTGGAGCCGGCGGCAGCGCCACTGATAAATGAAGGTGGTTCGACTCAATCAGGGGCCGAATCTGTTCAGTCGCAACCGCCACCACCGTGGCAAAGTCGATGGTTGCGAGTTGCAGTGTGACTTGGCCACGCGAGATGCGGGAGAGGTCCAGCAGATCCTCAACGATGCGAGCCATGTGCTTGGCTTGATGGCTGATGATGAGGCCTGTGCGCTGAATGACCGGATCGTCTTGGGCTGCCAGCTTGAGCATTTCTGCGCCGGTCATGATGGGGGCGAGCGAATGGCGCAGCTCGTCTGCCAGTATGGCGACAAATTCCACTTTGCGTTTGTCGGTACGTTTCAGGGCCTCGGCCATCTCCAGCTGCTTTTGGCCTTCACGCGTGAGAGCCTGTCGCTGCTCATACAGCCGGTCTAACATTTGGTTGATCGACGCCGACAGGCTGGCGACTTCTTCCGTACCGGTGCTTTGGGCGCGCTCCTGACTCAATCCATCGCGAACCAGCTGACTGGCAAAGAGTTGAAGTTTCCGCAGGTCGCGGGTGAGCACAGAGGCCATGTGTGCCCCGCCCAGCACCACAGCAATGAACAAGCCCAAGACCAGCAAAAACCCAGAGAAATAGAGTGGCGACAGAGAGCGGTTGCTGTCGAGTGGTGAGGCGCCTTCGATCCGAAAATCAAGCGCTCCAAAGACGGCCGGTGCAGCCACCGGACTGGTCTGGGTAGCTTCGTTTGCAAGCGGTGCTCCCCAAAGCAGTTTGATGTGTTCATCCGCGTGCAAATCGCTCAGCGACATTTTGTAGAAAAGTCCACCGGTGGGTGTTTTTTGACGCGGATCAAACAAGGGTATGAGTGCCACCAAGTTGGCATCGTTATCCAAAAAAATACCCGATGCAGGACGGCCGATCTTGAGTTTTTCGCGCAACCAAAGACGTTCTTCTCGAGTGAGCAGTGCTTGATTGCTGGCGATTTCGCCACCCTCTGAGTCTGTGAGGAGCAGCTGCACGGGAATACCGTTGACTTGCTGGATGCCGGCTAAAAATGGCTGGAGATACGTCTGTCTGCCAGCCCCGTCGAGACCTCCGGAGGCCAGAATCGGGTTGCTCGCAACTTCTGTCATTCGGCTGGCCAATGCCTTTAGATTGAGACCGATGGTTTGCGCATGAAACTGCCGTTCGCGGGCGGCGAGTTCTTGCATGGCGTTGTCTTGCTGACGTGTCAGAAACCACCAGGAAGCCAGTGACGTCAGCAGCAACGCAGCGACCGCCAGACTGGCAGCGCCTAAAGCAAAGCGTCTTGCCAAACTGGTGGGCTTGTGCCAGTTTGGATGGCTTGAAGCTGAACTTTTAGTGTGCATGGGCCATCAGTGGAGTCGTAGGATGATTCTGACGGCAAAACTGCTTATTCCGCGCTATCCAAGGACGACCGTGCATGTAACAAATGCGTAACAACTCAGATCTAGGTGATGACCAAGCGCCTCGCTTGGGATGACCTGCGCTGACAATCAATGATCGCGGTACAACACCGTGATACTGATGCGGCGATTGCGCGGATCGAGCGGGTCGCTCGGGTTGTAGGGGGCGGTGTCAGCCACACCTTCGATACGCGCGAAGCGGGTCGATTTAACGCCATTTTTTTCGACCAAGGTGCGTGTCGCTTCGGCACGCTCAGCCGACAACGACCAGTTGTTGCGGTTGTCCGTGTTCGAAAAAGCCACACTGTCAGTGTGCCCACGCAGAGCCAACTTGTTGGGCATGGTGCCGAGTGACTTGGCCACTTCGTTGAGCAAAGCCTGAGCGCGCGGTAACAGTCGGGTGGTACCCAGCGCAAACATGGCAAAGTCAGCTTTTTCGATGATCTCGATGCGCAGGCCATCTTTTTCGCGAACGAACTTGACTTGTTCCTTCAGGTTCTCAAGATTAGGGCTTTTCTCTAAACGCTCACTGACTTCTTTTTCAAGTTTGTCGAATGCGGCCTTGTCGGCGGCTTCTATGATTTCCTTTTTCTCCGCCTCGCTGACTTGGTCGGGGTTGGCCCGCTCACTGCTGTTCGGTGAGGGGTCGTTCTCAGTCGGACCGCCCTCAGAGCGTGGTGTCACCCGCTCCATGGCAGCCGTCTGTTTCGCCGAGAACGGAAATCCGTCAGGGTCAATGATGGAGCGCCCGCCCAAAATACCGTTGGAGCCGGCCAGCTGCCCCATGGTGACGTTGCTGTGCGAGGTCGGTTTGAAGTAATCCGCAATGCTTTTACGCTGAGCTTCATTGGTCGCCCCGAGCAGCCACATGAGCAAAAAGAAAGCCATCATGGCGGTCATCATGTCAGCCAGCGCAATTTTCCAGGCGCCTCCATGCGCACCGGCATGGCCATCGTCAATGATTTTTTTGACGACAATCACCGGGGCCAGCGGCGCCGGTTCAGCGGCTTCTTCAGCCGCGACGGGTGCCTTGGCTTCAGCCGCAGGGGAAGCTTCGACGGAGGCCTCAGCAGAGCCCGGAGCTACTGGTTTGTCTGCGTCCGGGGGAGTGTCGACGACCGCTTCAGCCATGTTTATTTGCCGCGCAAGCCGTCAAAAACTTCCGCAAAGCTGGGCTGGTTGTGGTGGCTGATGCCAACACGCGCGGCTTCAATGATCAGCGGCATCGGGTGTCCGTGCATGGTGCCGATGATGATTTGCTTGACGACCTTGTAAATCTCTGCCTCGTCTTCAATGATCTGGCCCAAACGGCCGGCCATCGGTTCGACCATGCCGTAGGCCAAAAACACACCCAGAAAGGTGCCGACCAAAGCGCCACCGATCAAGCCGCCCAAGATGGCGGGCGGCTGGTCAATAGCGCCCATGGTTTTCACCACGCCCAAGACACACGCCACAATCCCGAGAGCCGGCAAAGCGCCGGCCATGGAGGCCAGTGCAGCAGCAGGCTTCAGGGCGCCGTGGTGATGGGTCTTGATGGACTGCTCCATCACTTCTTCCACCGCATACGCACTCAGGTTGCTGGAGGACACCACCAGCAACCGGATGGTGTCCGTGATCAGGTGCAGCAAGTCGTGGTCTTTCAGCAGCGCCGGGTACTCACCAAAAATAGCGCTGGCCTCGGGGTTCTCGATGTGCGCTTCAAGGGCAACGGCACCCTCACTTTTGAGTGTTTTCATGATCTTGGAGACCACAAAAATCGTGCTGAGGTAGTCGTCTTTTTTGTACTTGGGGCCTTTGAAGACCTTGACCACGCCACCCAGAGCGCCTTTGATGATGTCCAGGCTGTTGCCGACCAACATAGCGCCAACAGCCGCACCGCCAATCACCAGCATTTCGTGGGGAACGGCGTGAATGATGGGCGCCATGGATCCACCAGCCAAGATGTAGCCGCCGAAAACACAGGCAAATAAGACCACCAAACCAATTATCGAAAACATCGGGTTATCCAATTTAGTTGGAAGCGACCTGCGCGACGGTCCGAAACTGACAAATTGGGCGCTTCTAAAGCTCTACTGTAACGTCCGGATCCTATTTAATCGTTCCTAGACCTGCTGTTTCGAATCAAAATTTAATGGGCCGTGAGGCTGGTCCGGGCTGGCAGCAAGGAAGGGACATCGCGCCAAGCTTGGCGGATCTCACTCATCAAGCCATGGACTTCTGTCAATGCATCCAGATCGTTGTGCAAATTGATGTGCAGCAAACGGCGGGTGACATAGCTGTAAAGCTCGTTCAGGTTGGTCGCCAGGTCGCCGCCTTTTTCGAAGTCGAGCGCGCCTTGCAAGCCAAACAAAATACGGTTGGCACGTGCCAGGCTCTTGCCTTTTTCAGCGATCGCACCGTGCTGGATGTGGCCTTGTGCGGCCATCATGCTTTCAATCAGACCGTCAAACAGCATCTGAATCAGTTCAACTTTGTTGGCCACAACGGCTTGGCTGGCAACGTTGCCAGCACCATAACTTTCCATGGCCTTGAAATGAACTCGCATGTCGATTGCTCCTGATTAACTGACTGTGGACACTGCAAGTATCGGAACGCCAGCAGAAAACTTGAGGGCTGTCGTCAAGGCGCTTCGACTGAATCCGTCCGGCGTGACGTGAGCATCTCAACAAATGCTGAAAACGCCCGCGCCATGACGGCTTTTTTGTAAGGGTACATCTCGACCGAGTCTGTGTCGTGAATCCAGGCGCCGTTGTCTGCCTCAAACAGCACAAATTCGCCCGAGCATGAAACACCGCCATCGAGCACCACGTAATCCAGATTGATTTTGTCTGCGATGACCTGGAGCGCAGAGCCGTATTGCGCTAGAAATACGCTGTCAAATTCAGTCATGAATTTTTCTTCTTCTGATCGTTTATGGGGGTTTAGCTCCATATGTGCCGCAATATAGTGCACAACCCAGTCATCAGAAATGGCCAGGTGACAAACATAGGGTTTCTTGTCGATCAAGGCAATTCTGAATTTTCTGTACATGCCATCGGATTGGCTGCAATCGATGAATTCTGAAATATAGAAATCATCAGCGGCCGCATTTTTTTCTAAGTAAACAGCCAACTCTTCAGTGCTGTCTATCTTTGCGAAGTTCTCGCCAGCGTGCGTGTCGATGGGCCTGATTAAGAAGGGAATCGCTTCTGATGCGACCTGGAGGGCGTCGATCCGTTTGGTTTTCGGAACGATGAATGAGGTCTCATTTTTTAATAACGCGTAAAGGGAATCTCTGGCGCATGTCATGACGCCTTCAGAGTGATTCAAAAAAGGTCGGGGCCAATGATTTCGATGAGCCTCAATCAGCGCATGGATGGGTTTGTTTTTTGACGCCTCACCCAAAGCCAGTATGGCGACATCGTGCTCGGGAATATCTTCAAAAAAGTCTGTTAGTTCGGTGACATACAAAATATCTAATTGGATATTCTTGTTGAACAAAATGAAGTCCAACGGAGCGTTGTCCAACATGTTGCCTGGGACCATGAGCGCCAGCACGCGAAGGGCTGGGCGGGGAGGGCTCAAAATACGAAAGACGGTTCTGTGCTGCAGTGCCTTGGCTTGCATCTCCAGTGAGAATTCGTCCATTCGCAAGCTTTGAAGGATGAAAAACAGCTGCATGAATTTTTGACCGGCATCTGCTTCAGCGGTGATGTCATCCAGCAGACTTGGCAAAGCTTCTGGCAAAAAATTCAAGAGTTCACGGGATGCGCGGACGTGTTGCAACGCTAATTCTTTGAGCTTCATGGTCGTGCTGTTGTGCCGTCCCGGTTCTGTCTGACCGCTTGGGATACGCGGCAAGATAGCTTTTTAGCTTTTAAGACGCGGCTTCGCAGAGGGAGGTTCAGCCACTTGCAAGGTGACGCGAAGTTTTTTCACCACCGCGCTCAGCAACTGGCTCACGCGTGACTCGGTCACGCCCAGCACTTCGCCAATCTCCTTGAGATTGAGTTCTTCGACGTAGTACAGGTTCATGAGCAACTGGTCACGTTCAGCCAACTCACCAATGGCGCCGGCCACAGCACCCATGAATTGGGCGTGTTCAACAATGGCGTCTGGTTGCTGTGAGCTGTCGTCGGCGATGTTCATGACCTCGTCATTCATCACCTCCATCGAATAAGTCTCAAAGCGTTTGGCCTGGCCGCGTTCTTTTTGAAACACATCCAAGTCTTTGCCGACATGCTCGGCCAATTCAGTCTGCGTGGGAATCCGGCCCAGCTCAGACGCTAGGGCATCGGTGGCTTTGCTGTGTGATTTGTTGAAGGCAACAGCGGAGCGCGGTAAAAACGACAAGCGCCGTACTTCATCCAGAATGGCGCCGCGCACCCGGCTGTGGGCAAAGCCTTCAAACTCGATCCCCTTGCTCGGGTCGAAAGCGCGGGCCGCTTCCAGCAGGCCAATCATGCCGACCTGAATCAGTTCATCCAGTTCCATGAAAGGCGGAATACGCACTTTCAGGTGCAAGGCCACGCGCTTGACCATGCCCATGTGGGCGAGCACCAAGGTATCGTGGTTGTTCTGAACTTCTTCGTACAGGCGAATGGGGGGAGCCATGGGTTCAGGTCCGGCGGACCAGCCTCTCGACGAAAAACTCAAGACCGCCCGAGGCTTCTTCAATCGGCACCAGTTTTTCAGTGGCGTCCGCCAAGCGGCGGAAATCGCGGGCACCGGTGCTGTCCGGTGCAAATTCGAGCACTGACTGGTATTTTTTCAATGACAAATGAATGTTCACGTCATTTTCAATCGTGGCGAGGTACTGAATGCTTTGGTTCAGAAAACGCGCGCAGACCTGGTTCATTCGTTCAAACAAAACCTGGCCTTCCTTTTGGCTGTTCATGCCGTTCAGCACCAGGTAGATTTCACCCAGGCCGAACTCTTGAATCAACACCTTGATGGTGCCGTAAGCATCGGCAATCGATGAGGGGTCGTCGCGCACGACGATGTAGCGCCGCGGACAGGCGGCCATAAAGGCCAGCACTGACGGCGAAATGCCGGCGGCCATGTCAACGATCAAATAGTCTATTTCTTCTTCGAGCGCACTGAATGCCTGGACGATGCTGGCCGCCTGCAATTGGCTGAGGGCCGCCATGTCCTGCATGCCCGAGGCACCCGGGACCAAGCGAATGCCTGAGCGTGTTGTGACAATGATTTCTTCCAGTGTTTTCTCACCGCTCAGAAAGTGACTCAGGTTGTAAGTGCAGCGCGTGCCCAGCGCAATTTGGGCATTGGCCATGCCCAAGTCAGCATCCAGCAACATGACGCGCTTGCCCATCAGTTGCAGGGCAACCGCCAGATTCACGGAGACGATCGTCTTCCCGACGCCGCCTTTGCCGCTGGCGATGCCGATGACTTGCGTACGTGATGGCTTGCTCATGCGATCCTTCAAGGTCTGGTGCTTCATGCGGGCACCACATTCAGGTGGAATTGTCGAAGCGACCGGCGCTCAACAAAACCGGTGGCCACTTGATCGGTGTTGTCGGCGTCATGAGACGGATGTGTGCTGCCGGTTTGAAGTTGAGCCAAACCTAGCGCCACAAGTTGTTGAACCGGAAAATCTTGGATCAGGTCGATCACACTCACACCCTCACTGGCACCTGCCAATCCGAGCGAATTATTGCTCAAAAAGTGCAGCAATGGCCACGGTTGCGTGCTTTCATCCACTTTACTCACCAGCAGGCTGTGCCAGACAATGCCACTGTCGATCAATTTGGCGAGGGTCGCGCTGGACGCGTCAGCCGGCACCACCGCGTGGCAGCCACAGTCAGCTTGGATCAACAAGACCTCGGCCACGCGCTCGTTCATTTGCACACCCGGGGTGTCGATCAACACCAACTTGCGCTGTGACAGCTCATTCAGCAACAGTCCCAAGGTGCCCGCATCGGCCGCCCGAAAACTGTCAATCCCGAGCTGCGATGCCAGCATTTGCGTCTGACTCCAGGCGCCCGCCCGAACGTCCTGGTAGCTGATGACGGCGACTTGGTGAGCACCGTGTAAGGCCTCTGCATGGCGCGCGAGACGCGCAGTCATCAGGGTTTTCCCTGCGCCAGACGGACCGGCCAGCAAGTGAACGCCCGATGTGGGCAGTGTCACGGCAGGCTGCTCCAGTGAATGGGTCAATTGCGCTTTCAGCGCTTTCATGGCTTTGGCTGGCGTGGCGTGGTCTTGGAGTGTGTCTAACAACAAGGCCCGCAGTTCTTGCGGAATCGAGGCTTCACCCAGGGCTTTGGCCAGAGGTTGAACCTCTGGCTTCAAACTCAGGCCGCTTTGCCAGCCGGTGGTTTGTTGGTTCAGGCGGAATTCGCGGCGAATCAAGGCCAGTTCGTCGCGCACCAGGTCAACAATTTCTCGGCCGCGCAAATAGTCGCGGGCGTCTTGCGGGTTTGATTCGCTGGTCTTCTGGTTCGACTTCGACTTCGTTTCGACTTCCAGTGCCGGCGAAGCCTCCCATTCAGCCTGAAGCAGGCTGTCCCGAAAGTTTCGCTGTTCCGGCTGATTTGTGGCCACCGGCGGCGATTTTATTGAGCTGGCGGACTCCGTCTCTGGCAAGTCGAGGGCGACCACCAGTTCTGTCTGACCGTTCACCAAGTGGTTGGAGATGATCAATACGTCTGAGCCATAGAGCGCAATCGCCTTGTCAGTGGCGCTGCGTGTATCGCGGGCAAGTATTCGCTTGAGTTGCATGGCAGTAGGGGGTTATTTTTTGGATTCGGCGTGCACGGTGTGAATGACTTTGACCATTTGGTCCTCAGGAATTTCGCTGTAAGACAAGATGGTCAGGTCGGTGACCCTGAAGCGCACCGCCTTGGAGAGCCAGGGCCGGATCGCCGGTGACACCACCAGCACGGCAGGGTGACCTTGCTCTTCGACGGAACGGGCGCCTTCGCGCAGCGCGGCGAACAGACGCTCAGCCAAGCCGGGCTCCAACACCATGTTTTGAGTCGGACCACTTTGTTGCAGCACGTTGTGCAGCAGTTGTTCCAGCCCGGGGTCGAGCGTGATGACCGACAGGCCGTTTTGAGCATCGACCAGGCCTTGCACAATCATCCGACCGAGTTTGGGGCGAATGATGGAGGTCAACTGGTCCGGGTCTTGGGTGCGGCCGCAGGCTTCAGACAGCGCCTCAACGATGGTCCGCATGTCGCGAATCGAGACCGACTCGCCCAACACGTTTTGCAAGGTGCGGGTGACCACGCCCAGCGAGAGTTTGCCCGGCACCAGGTCTTCCACCAGCTTGGGTGACTTGGCCGCCAGCTTGTCGAGCAACTGTTGCACTTCATCGTGGCTGAGCAGGTCGGCGGCGTTGTCGCGCAGGACTTTGTTCAAATGGGTGGCCACTGCCGTGCTGGCGTCGACCACGGTGTAGCCCAGTGTGCGGGCGTGGTCGCGTTGTGAGGGGTCAATCCAGACGGCATCTAATCCGAAGGCCGGCTCTTTGCAGGCGACGCCTTCGAGCGTGCCGTAGACCTGGCCCGGGTTGATGGCCATTTCGCGGCCCACGCGAATCTCGCCTTTGCCGCGGATCACGCCTTTGAGCACGATGTGATACGTGTCGGGGTCAATGTTCAGGGCGTCACGGATGCGCACCGGTTGAATCAAAAAGCCCAGTTCAACGGAGAGTTTTTTGCGCACGCCTTTGACGCGCGACATCAGCTGACCACCGGCATCCGGGTTGACCAAGGGGATCAGGCCGTAGCCAATCTCCAAGCCAATCAGATCGACCTGATCGACGTCGTCCCAATCGAGTTCTTTGGGCTCTTCAATGCCACTTTCAGCCGCGGCACGGGCGATGCCTGCGGGGCTGCTGGGTTCCGGCATGCTGTTGCGTCGCAAGACCATGAAGCCAATACCGGCACAACCGCTGGCCAGTAATAAGAAGACGAAATGCGGCATGCCGGGCACCAGTCCCAGAATGGCCAGAATACTGGCGGAGATGAAGAGGGCGGACGGGTTGGACAACTGCGTCGTCGCCTGTTCGGTCATGGACTCGGACGTCGTCACGCGGGTCACGATGATGGCGGTTGCCAGCGACAAGAACAAGGATGGAATTTGTGCCACCAGACCATCGCCGATGGTCAGCAGCGTGTAAATACGGCCCGCTTCAGCCAGCGACAAATCATGCTGGCCAATGCCAATGGCCAAGCCGCCGACCAGATTGATGATCAAAATCATCAAACCGGCAACCGCGTCTCCGCTGACAAACTTGGAGGCACCGTCCATGGAGCCGAAGAAGTCTGATTCCTGCGACAGCTCTTCACGTCGTTTTTTAGCGGTTTCCTGATCGATCACACCGGCGTTGAGGTCGGCGTCGATTGACATTTGCTTGCCCGGCATGGCATCCAGCGTGAAGCGGGCGTTGACCTCCGAGACCCGTCCGGCACCCTTGGTCACCACAATGAAGTTGATGATCATGAGGATGGCAAAGATGATGAAACCCACCACATAGTTGCCGCCAATGACAATATGGCCAAACGCTGCCACCACTTTGCCGGCAGCTTCTTCGCCTTCATGGCCACTGACCAGCACCACCCGGGTTGACGCAACGTTCAGACCGAGCCGCAGCATGGTTGCAAACAGCAACACCGATGGGAAGGATGAGAACTCCAGCGGCTTGCGGGTGCCAATGGCGATCATGATGATCAGCAGGCTCGAAGCGATGTTGAAAGTGAACAGGACGTCGAGCAGCCACGGCGGAAATGGCAACACCAACATGGCCGTGATCAGCAAGACAAGCGCCGGAATGCCCAGCCCTTTGAGGCTGAAGCCAGACAGGATCTGTCGAATACTTGACAGGGTCAATGTGTTCATGGGGGCGAATAGTCGGTGTTAGGCGTGAAAAATCGTTTGTTGTGGTCTTACTCTGCAAAGTCTGTGCCATGCAAAGTCGACAGTAGCGCGGGTCTTCTGACCCTTCGCTCAAGCGGCAAGACCTGACCGGTCACGGTTTTTGCTGTGTAGTTGTCAGCCCGAGCCACGGATGACCTGATGACTCTGTTTTTTTAAGCAATAAATCACATGGACGCAAACCTTCTTTCTTCATCACTCACTGCCTCTCCCGCCTCGACTAACCCGGCAGTGCAGGGTGTTTCGCCGCCCGGCACTGCGCCGGGGACGGCCTTGCGGGGCGCTGACTTTGCCAATTTGCTGGGCAGCATGCTGGCTGACCCGCAGCGGCAAGGTATTGCCGCTGCCGGATTGGCCGAAGCTGGATTGCAGGCCCTGCCGTTGGGGCCTCAGATTGAAGTGATCACGGCGGCCAAGCCGATTCCGGATCCCGGCAGTCTGATGGCTTTTGCCAGATCTCAAGGTCTTGACGAAAGTACCTTGGCGTCATTGTTCGGGGACATGGCCGCGCCAACCCCCGCTGGCGTGAGCGGTTTGTCGGCGACTTCTGCCACTGTCGGTGCCGGCTACTTTTTGGCGGGGCAGGTGGTCTTGGGCCAAGCGCAGTCAGCCACTGTGCCGGCAACGCCTGAACTCTCGACGATCCAATCTGCCAATGGCGGGCTTGACCCCCAGTTGGCGGGACTCACTGTTCTGAGCGTCAATCCCTTGGCCTTGCAGGTGCCGGTTCCTGTGGCGACACCCGCCGCGGCGCCTGGCCAGACAGTAGCGCCAGACAGCAGCTTCACACCAGACTTGGCCTCCGTGCCGGCGGCTTATGTCCTGTCAACTCCGCAGGGGGTTTCTCATTCGACAATTCAACCCTCTGTCTCTGTGCCTGGCGCATCGGCTGAGACCAAGCCGGTCGCACTGCCCGCTGTGGCCACCACCAATTTAGCTTGGCAAGTGAGCAAGGCGCCGACGGCTTTGACTGGAACGGCTGCATTGAGCGAGGTCAAGCCGGCCATGGCGGATGACGCCATGAAGGATGCGTTGCGCGTCGAGTTGTTGCTTCCGCGTGAAGCCGTCACGGCTTTGACACGTCGGTTGGCAAGCTTGTCTGGCAATGGTCAAGCGCAGGCTTGGGGCAACCTCACGGCCAATGCCGTGGCTGCGGCCAGCACCTCCCCGGCGCCGCTGGACTTGCGGCAGTTCTTCACCCCGTCAGGCACGCTGGCCGAGTCGATTGATTCGACTGAGGCCATTGACACCACCACGGCCACAGTGAAAGACGCTGACACCGTCAGCTTGACGGCACAGCCGATGGATGCCGGCCGCAAGGCGTCCGGTTCATTGACGCTGGCCCCGGACGCAGTCAACCCCAGCCAAGCCGGCCTGCGTGCCGAGAATTACCAACAACTCGCCGATCGTCTGGGGCAGGCGCTCGGTCAGCGTCTGCAAGCGCAGATCGAACGCGGCGAATGGAAGATGCAGATGCGCCTGGATCCGGCCAGTCTGGGTCGGATTGACCTTGAACTCCAAATGCGCTCCGGGGGTCTGGACGCGGTTTTCAGGTCTGACAACCCGCTCACGCGTGAACTGATCACCCAGGGGTTGCCTAAATTGCGTGACAGCTTGTCGCAATCAGGCACGGCAGTTGCTAATGTCTGGGTGAATGGAGATTCTGCGCGTCAATCTGGCGGAAATCCGACACCCTCGCAAACGCCTCGCCGCCTGGTGCAAGCCGCCAGCGACACGGCTGGTGATTCAGGCCAGTCTTTGCCTGGCGCAGAGGCTGTTGGGGGTGTCCGCCAAGGGGGCTCCAGTAGCACGTGGGACGTGCTGGCGTGATCTGAGGCAAAAATTTTCAAATCGTTTTAACGAGGTGACACATGGTTGAAGAAGTTGTTGTAGAAGCAGAACCGAAGGCCAAGAAGCCCATTCTCCTGATCATCGGGGGCGTGGTGGTCTTGCTCTTGCTCGTGGTGGGCGCGGTCGTCGGAACGCTTTTTGCCACAGGATTTTTCAAGCCCAAGGCTGATTTGTCAGCGGAGCAGATGCTTGAAGGCGATGCTCATGGCGGATCGGCGCCTGCTGCTGACGCGCATGGTGCGCCCGCTAAAGCCGATGGCCATGGTGAAGCGCCCAAGACCGATGCGCATGGCGCGCCAGTCAAAGGCGGAAAAGACGGCCCCCCTGCCAAGCTGACTAAAAAGTCACCTGAAATGACCCGTTTCGACTACAGCTATCTCAAGCTCGAGACCGATTTCTTGTCCAACTTGACCAACTCGCGCAAGGTCATGTCGGTTCAAATCGCCATCATGACCCGCTACGACCAGCGCGTCCTTGACAACGTTAAAAAGCATGAAATGGCCTTGCGTTCGGTGATCTTGGATGTCATGCGGCAAACCGTCGACGCCGATCTGGTCAAGCCTGACTTTAGAAAAGAGTTGGCGGTTCGAATTCGCGACGTGATGAACACCTTGCTCGAAAAATACGAAGATTTCGGCGGCATTGAAGAGGTGTATTTCACCACTTTCGTGACTCAGTAACGCAGTTTTAGCCTCCACCATTTCGAACCGCTTTCTGAAGAGACCATGGCCACCAATTTGCTGACCCCCGAAGAGCTTTCGGCCCTTGCCGAAGGCGTCAATGACGGGACGATTCCCGTCGACACCGGGTTCAACACGTCAGCCCGCGTCAAAAAACACGACCTCGCCAGCGAGGACAGCAGCCTTGGCGTGAACGTCGCCTCGATTGACATGATCAATGAGCGCTTTGTGCGCTTGTTCCGTCTGGGTTTGTTGGAAATGCTGCGCAGCAGCCCCCGCGTCAGCCCGACCCATGTTCAGATCGTGCGTTTTGGTGATTACCTGAAAGGCCTGCGCGCGCCGCTGTCGGTGAATGTGGTTCGCATGAACCCCTTGCGCGGTTACTCCATTGTGGTGATAGACCCGGTGGTGGTGTTCAGCTCGCTCGACAGTTTTTTTGGTGGTTTTGGCCGCGGTGTGGGTCAACTGCCTGCCGGTAGGCTGTTCACGCCGACTGAAACCCGCATCATCAACATGATTTTGGATGTCTTCTTTCGCTCGCTCAAAGAAGCTTGGTCGCCTTTGATTGAGATCGACTTTGAACTGGTGAGCTCAGAGATCAACCCCCAGTTTGCCCAGATAGCTGACGAAAACGACCTCGTGATTCTGACGCGCTTTGAAACCGAGAGTGGCCCGGAAACGCATGGTTTCATTGACCTTGTTTATCCGTATTCATCGCTCAAGCCGGTGCGTGATTTATTGCGCAGTCGGGTCCAGACCGGTGACGGCAATGAAGAGTCTGACAACCAGTGGCGCGACGACCTGGGCAATGCCGTCGACAGTGCCAGTCTGGAAATGCGCGTGCTGTTGGGGTCCTTTGAAGGAAATTTAAAGACCATTGAAAACATGCAAGCCGGTGACGTTTTGTACTTCAAGAAGCCCGAGCTAGCGCGTCTGCTGATCAATGACGTCCCCGCCTTTGACGTGCAAGTGGGTGCGCTCGGCACCCAGACCGCCGTGCAAATAGACCGCGCCGTGATCCCCGGCATGCAATGAATTTCAGGAACCCGACATGACTGACAACACTTTCGAACCAACCGCTGCTGGCAACGGCTCGGCCTCATCTCAGATCAACCCTGACGTGTTGCAAAACATCACCGTCACGTTGTCCGTGGAGGTGGGTCGTGCCATGATCAAAATTCGCGACCTGATGCGTCTGACACAAGGCAGCGTGGTGGAGCTCGATCACATCGCCGGTGAGCCATTGGATCTCTTGGTCAACAAAACCGTGGTCGCGCAGGGCGAAGTGGTGCTGGTGAATGACCGTTACGGCATTCGCCTGACCCGCGTCGTGCCGGCTTCTGAACGCATGAAGAATCTTTGAGCATGGCAACCGGTCTTTCGGGCATGGACATGCTCCGCTTTGCTGGCAGTCTGGTCCTGGTGTTCTGCCTGTTGGGTGGCTTGCTGTGGGGTCTCAAGCGCATGCAAGCGGGCGTCAGGCTCAGTGGTGGTGTCCGTCAATTGGAGGTGATTGAAGCGGTCAGCGTCGGCCCGCGTCAAAAAATCGCCTTGGTGCGTGTGGGCTCTCGCGAAGTTCTGGTCGGTGTCTCGCCGACTCAGCTGACGGCGCTGGGCAGTTGGCCTGCTGCTATGGATGATTCGGAGATCGTTGATGTCGCGTAATGTGTGGCGCCTTCTGGGCGTTTTTCTGCTGCTGGTGTTGCCGCTGGCGGCCTGGTCGCAAGGCTTGCCACTGCTGAATGTGACCGGCGGCGCCAAAGGCACGCAATACAGCTTGACGCTGCAGTTGCTGGCTCTGATGACCACGCTGACGGTGCTGCCGTCACTGCTGCTGATGATGACTTCGTTCGTGCGCATCATCATTGTCATGTCTTTGTTGCGCCAAGCGTTGGGCACCGGCCAGACACCCCCCAACACTGTGTTGGTCGGTCTGTCGCTGTTCCTCACCTTGTTCATCATGCAACCGGTACTGACCGACATTTACCAAAACGCCTTGGCGCCGTACCTGCAAAACGGCATGGACTTTGACAAGGCGCTGGCCGCTGCCGAGGCGCCGATCCGCAAGTTCATGATGGCCCAGACCCGTGGGGATGACATCGCGCTGTTCATGCAGATCGCCCGCAAGGGAGAACCGCTGAGCCCTGCCACCGTGCCTTTCACGACACTGGTGCCGGCTTTCATCACGTCTGAGCTCAAAAGCGCTTTCACCATTGGTTTTTTGATCTACATCCCCTTCGTGGTGATTGACCTGATCGTCGCCAGTGTGTTGATGTCGATGGGCATGATGATGCTGTCGCCGATGATGATTTCGATGCCATTCAAACTGATGCTGTTTGTGCTGGTCGATGGTTGGGGGCTGATCATGGGATCGCTCGCCGCCAGTTTTGTCACTACTTGAGGAACCGGACACATGGACGCTGCTACTGTGGTTGAACTGGGCACCCAGGCTCTTTGGATGACCGTGCTGATCTCGGCGCCGCTGCTCGGCATGGCGCTGGCGGTTGGCTTGGTGATCGGTATCGTGCAGGCGGCAACCTCGGTCAACGAAGCCACCTTGAGTTTTATTCCCAAGCTCGCCGCCATGGCCTTGACGCTGGCGGTGGTCGGTGGCTGGCAGATTGCCATGATGGTGGATTACACGCGCAGCATCTTTTTGCGCATCCCGACGCTTTTCACCTGACCATGAACGTCTCCGCCATCGAGATTGTTGAGCGTTTTTACGCATTCTTGTGGCCGATGCTACGGATCTCTGCCTTGCTGTTGGCCGCCCCTGTTTTTTCTTTGCAGTCGGTGACGGTGCGCATCCGCATCTTGTTGGCTCTGGCGCTGTCGGTGATGGTCTATCCGATGTTTGACTGGCCGGTGATCGACCCGCTGTCGGCCCCCGGTTTGCTGGAAATTCTCAACCAGTTGGTGATCGGTGTCTTCATGGGCTTGATGCTGCAAATCGTCACCGCCTCGGTGGTGGTGGCCGGGCAAGCGGTGTCTAACGCGATGGGTTTGTCGATGGCCAGCCTGATTGATCCCAACCTTGGCAACGTGCCGGTGATTGCCCAGTTTTTACTCGTGCTATCGACCCTGATTTTTGTCAGTCTGGGCGGTCATGCCATGTTGTTGGCCATGGTGTTGGAGAGTTTTTCGACTTTGCCTGTGGGGCGTTCCTTGATCGACCAAGTCGCCTACGGGCAGTTGGTGAGCTGGAGTTCGATGATATTTTTGGGCGCGGTCTTGACAGCGCTGCCGGTCATGGCGACGCTGCTCTTCATCAGCATCGGCTTGGGTGTGGTGACACGCGCCGCGCCGAGTCTGAATATCTTTTCGGTCGGTCTGCCGGCGACCATCGTGGCCGGATTTTTCGTCCTGATGGTGTCTTTGTCCAGCATTGCGGGGCGCATTCAATGGCTCTGGTTGCAGGGCTTGACACAAATCCGCGTGATGGTGGGTCTGCCGTGACAGCCTTTTTTTAACTTGATGGATCTCAATCGATATGTCCGCTAGCGGATCAGAACCCACCGAAGAACCCACAGCGCGGCGGCTCAAACGCGCGCGTGACGATGGTCAGGTGGCCCGTTCAACCGAGTTACCGGCCGCAGCGGTGATGATCGCTGCTGTCTTGACGATCCTGATGGTCGGCGGCGTCTGGGCATCGCGTTTGTCAGACATGCTGGTCAAGAGTTTCACCTTCGACCGCAAGACGCTGGACACACCGAGCCTGTTGCCGGCCACCTTCGCCACTCAATTGCTCGACGCCTTGTTGCTGGTTCTGCCTTTGATGGCGGTCACGGCCGTGGTGGCGATTTTGGCATCGGGTGTCACCGGCGGTTATCACTTTTCCATGAAAAGTGTCGCGCCGCAGTTTTCCAAGCTCAGTCCGGCCGAAGGTTTCAAGCGCATGTTCGGCTCCCGCGCTGCGGTGGAGCTGCTCAAATCATTGGGTAAATTCACCTTGGTCGCAGGTGTTTTGTGGGTCCTTGTCGAGCGCCACATGACAGAGCTGATTCACCTTGGCAGCATGGAACTGCAACCGGCCTTGGCGGATGCCGGGTCGCTGATCACGAAAGCGGCGCTGTGGCTCACGCTCAGCCTGGTACTGATCGCCCTGATTGACGCGCCTTACCAAAAATGGTCTTACATCAAGCGCTTGCGCATGACCAAACAAGAAATCAGAGACGAGATGAAGGACATGGAAGGCCGTCCTGAAGTCAAGCAACAAATCCGGCGGCGTCAGCGCGAGATAGCCAACAACCGCATGATGCAAAAAGTCAAAGATGCTGACGTGGTCATCACCAACCCCGAGCACTTTGCGATCGCGCTGTCATACGACCCGACCGCTGATGGCGCACCGATCTTGCTGGCCAAAGGTGCCGACCACATGGCGGCGCTGATTCGTGCAGAAGCTAAGAAACATGGCGTCGAGATGTTCGCCTCGCCGCAATTGGCGCGTGCGCTGTACTTCACCACGGATGTCGACAAGTCGATCCCCGAAGCGCTGTACCATGCCGTCGCACCCGTCATCGCCTATGTGTTCAGTTTGGCGCAAGTTCGACCTGGCGTTGAGCCGATGGCCAGACCGCAGCCCAAAATTCCGCCGTCAATGCGCTTTAATGCCAAGGGTGAACTTGAAAATCCTGTGGAGCCTAAAGCATGAGTGAATTAACGGCGAGCCTGAGTGCCGGTGAGGTGGGACTGCCTTCGCTATTTTTTCGGGCGGCAGATCGCTTCCGACTCGAAGGCTGTGTCGCTGGCTTGGTGCGCGACGGCCGCAGCTTGGCATTGTCCAGCAACCGGGAAGCCGCGCTTGACCATTACAGCCGACTGCTGATTGCGCGGCTGCGTGAGAGCTCGCCCCTGAGCCCGCTGGAGGTTTATTTTCCGGCGGACACCTCGGCCATGCTGAGCCGTTTCAATGACGTATTGGCCGAGCAGTCTGTCCAACAGGCCATGAAGCTGCCCGGGCTGGACTCGCCGGCAAGGATCTGGATCGTCCACGACGCCGGCGCACTGGCTGACCATGAAGTGAAACTGCTGGCGCGCCTGGTGCAAAACTTTCCCGGTGCGAACATCCGCATCGTCTTGTTGCTGGGCACCAGCGTTCAAAGCCGCAAAGTGTTTGACTCCTTTGACCGGCGCATGTTGCGCTGGGACATTGAGGCGCCGACGCCTGAACAAGCTGCAGTCATGTTGATTCAGGGCCGCGAAGATGGCTGCGAGGGGGCGGTCAAAACTCTGCTTAAAAAACTCGAGGCCCCACTGCCCGGCGCCCTGGCCATCGCCGACCCTGCCGGCATTGACCCCTTGGGTTTTCAGTCGCCCTTGGCGCATGCGCCGGCGTCAACCGATGTCTTCACTTTTTCGGGCGGCGTCGACAAGGGCAGGGGGAAGAACAAGTCCGCTAAAACAGACAAATCCAGCCAGGTCAAGGGCCGTGACCGTCGGGATGTCAGTGCCCGCAAGAGGCCATCTTTGTGGCGCTGGGCCTTGTCTATCCTGGTGTTGGCGAGTCTCTCGGTGGGCATCACCGCCTGGCTTCATCCGACAGTTTTCAGCATCGACCGTGACGAACTGGCGCAGCGCTGGGCCAGTCTCACAGCGAAATATGCGGCGCCGTCACCCGCTGTTGCACCCGCGAATGCACCCGTGCCAGTGGCTCTGCCGGCACCTGCACCAGTGCTTGAGCCTGCCCCTGCCCCTGAGGTGCCAGCCGCTGCCGAGCCGATGGTGTCAGCGGAACCTGCTGCCCCTATTTCAGCCGCCCAGCCCATCCTAGGCATCATCGAACCTGCCGCCGAAGCCTTGGCCGAGCAGGCGTGGGTCAAGGCCATGCCTGCAGGATCGTTTGTCGTGCAACATGCGGCTATGCCGACTTACCAAGCGGCGACGGTCTGGAAAAAAGGCGTTCCCGCCTTGGCCAA
>CANCCE010000016.1 GCA_947374505.1 Comamonadaceae bacterium
TTGGCAAAGGTGGGGCCCGCCGCAATGTCCCGTGCCCAAGCTTGCGCATCGTTCGCCAAGCTGTCTGCGGACACCAATCGGTTCAAGAAACCACTGCGTTCAGCCTCTTCGCCGCCAATCGAGCGTCCGCTGTAAAGCCAGTCACTGGCCCGACCTTGACCGATGATGCGTGGCAATATCGCGCAGGCACCCATGTCGCAACCGGCCAAACCGACACGGTTGAACAAAAAAGCCGTTTTGCTGCGCGCGGTTCCCAGTCGCAGATCAGATGCCATGGCCATGATGGCGCCGGCCCCTGCGCAAATGCCGTCAATCGCCGCCACGATGGGTTGTGGGCAAGCCCGCATGGCTTTGACCAGATCGCCCGTCATGCGCGTGAACATCAACAATTCATGGACTTCTAAGGCCACCAAGGGTCCGATGATTTCATGCACATCGCCGCCGGAGCAAAAGTTGTCGCCCGCACCGATCAGCACCACCACTTTGACGTCATAGGCGTATTTCAGCTGCCCGAAGAGGTCCCGCAATTCGGCATATGAATCAAAGGTGAGCGGGTTCTTGCGCTCGGGCCGATTCAGTGTGATGGTGGCCACACCGTCTTGGCAGGCCCACAGAAAATGGCTGGCGCGGTAGTTCGCCAAAGGCTTGCGGTTACCGGCCTGCAATGCCGGGTCCATGGGAGCAGTAGCGTGGGTCATCGGCTTAGTTTTCTAAAACGGCGGGGGTCATAACGGTGGATTGCTGCTTCAGGGTGTGCACTCGCAGCGTTCCCAATTGCGTGTACGTCTGAGACAGTTCCGTGGTGCCAAGACAAGCAAACAATTCCAAAATCCACTGCTCATGTTCTTGTGCCATGGCTTCAAATTGCCGGCGCCCTTCGGTGGTGAGATTGACAATGAGCGAGCGCCGGTCGGTTGTGCTGCTCGACCTGGCCACCAGCCCATCACGTTCCAGTTCGTCGGTGATGCCCGTGACATTCGCCCCCGTCACCATCAAGTGACTGGAGAGGTCTTTCATACGCAAGCCCTTGGGCGTTCTATAAAGCTGCGCCATGTAGTCAAAGCGGGGCAAACTGGTGTTGAAGCGTGCACGCAGTCGACGTCGAATTTCACTCTCAATTTGCGTCGTGCAGGCCAGCATCCGCAACCACAATTTCAAGGCAGCATGGTCGCCCGTGGCGCTGCGGGCTTCGTAGCCTAATTCGTCAGCCGCATTCAGCAGGGCCAAGCTAAGGTCTTTTTTCATCGTGCTCAGTTCATGACTTCGCCACCGCAGACCGCGATGGACTGGCCATTGATGGATGCGGCGGCGGGACTGCACAACCAGCGCACCGTGTCGGCCACTTCTTCGGGCTGGACGATGCGGCCTTGTGGATTGCCTGCGGCAAATTTGGCGCGGGTTGTCTCTTCAGTACGGCCGGTTTTGGCCATCACGTTGGCAATGCTGTCCCGCAACAGTTCGGTCTCGGTGTAGCCCGGGCAGACGGCGTTGACGGTGATGCCTTTGCGGGCCAACTCCAGCGCCAGCGCACGGGTCAGTCCCACCACGCCATGCTTGGCTGCGCAGTACGCGGCCACATAGGCGTAGCCCGCCAGCCCAGCCGTGCTGGCTATGTTGATGATTCGGCCCCAGCCGGCTTGCAACATATCGGGCAGCACCGCCTGCGTGCAGATAAACGTGCCTGTGAGATTGACCGACATCATTTGCTGCCACAGGGCGGCATCGGTCTTGAGAAAGGGGGCACTGCCGGCCTGGCCCGCGCTGTTGACCAAAACCGTGATGGGCCCGAAGTTCGCCCGCGCTTGAGCGAAAGCCATCGCAACGGCGTCAGCATCCGCCACGTCTGCTTGCACCGCCGCCATGTGGCCGGGATGGTCTGCAGCCAGACGCTGCAAGGGCGCTAAGGTGCGGCCCAGCAGCGTCACGCGCAGACCGGCGTCCACTAGTTTTTTGGCCACGGCAGCGCCAATGCCACTGCCGCCGCCGGTGACCAGCGCATGGCCAGGTGCGTTCATGCTTCACCTGCCCGCACAGCGCTGAGGCCGGCCGCTGCCTGCATTTTTTCACGCTGGAAATTGGCTTCCATTTGTGGCTTGGCTGAACTGTATTGACGCGGCCAAGGCTGCGCGGTGTAGCCAATTTTGGCGGCCTCTGTCAGCGTCCAGGCGGGGTTGGCGAGATGCGGACGGGCAACAGCGCACAGGTCCGCACGGCCTGCCGCAATGATGCTGTTGACATGGTCGGCTTCGCTGATCGCACCGACGGCGATGGTGGCGATGCCTGCCTCTTGGCGAATGCGATCGGAGAAGGGCGTTTGAAACATGCGACCATAGACCGGCTTTTCTTTCTTGCTCACCTGACCCGACGAGCAGTCAATCATGTCCGCGCCGGCCGCCTTGAAGGCCAGTGCGATCTGCACCGCATCTTCGGGGGTGATGCCGCCTTCGACCCAATCGTGCGCAGAAATTCGCACGGACATGGGTTTGTCGGCAGGCCAAGCGGCCCGCACAGCGGCAAACACTTCCAGCGGGTAGCGCAACCGATTCGCCAGACTGCCGCCGTAGTCGTCGGTGCGGTGATTGGTCAGCGGTGAGATAAAGCTCGAGAGCAAATAGCCGTGCGCACAATGCAGCTCCAGCCAGTCGACACCGATCTCTGCGGCAGCTTGCGTCGTCGCCACAAACTGCGCTTTGACGCTGTCCATGTCCGCCCGGTTCATCGCGTGCGCTGTTTGACTCACGCCTTCCAAGTATTGCTGCGCCGACGCGGCCATGATGGGCCAGTTGCCCGACGCCAGTGGCTTGTCGATGCCGTCCCAAGCCAAACGCGTGGACGCCTTGGCGCCCGCATGACCAATCTGCATCGCGAACTTGGCATCTGTTTGGGTGTGCACCCAATCCACAATGCGCTGCCATGCCTGCTGGTGCTCAGGCGTGTACATGCCGGGGCAGCCGGGCGTGATGCGCCCCTCGGCACTGACACAGGTCATTTCTGCAAAGACCAGGCCCGCACCGCCCATGGCGCGCGCACCCAGATGCACCAGGTGGTAATCCCCGGCCAAGCCGTCGACGGCCGAGTACTGCGCCATGGGCGACACCACCACGCGGTTTTTCAGCGTGACACCGCGTACCGTGTACGGGGTGAACATCGGGGGCGGGGCGGTTTGCGCTGGCGTCAATGCCATGCCGGCCTGATTGGCAAACCAGCGTTCAAAGTCGCCCAGCCATTGGGCGTCGCGCAGGCGCAGGTTCTCGTGGCTGATGCGCTGGCTGCGGGTCAGCATCGAGTACATGAACTGCGGGCCTTCCAGTTGGTCGCAGTAACGCGCACCGCACACCTCAAACCACTCCATGGCGTTCCAGGCTGCGTTTTGCAAGCGCAGCACATCGATGTTGCGTGCCGCCTGGTACTTCTCCAGCACGCCGGGGATGGCTTCGCGGGTTTGCCCATCTGTGCGGAACAGGTTGGCCAACACAATGGCGTCTTCAATCGCCAGTTTGGTGCCTGAGCCAATGGCAAAGTGGGCCGTGTGCACCGCGTCGCCCATCAGCACCACATGGCTCTTGCCATTGAACATAGACCACTGCTCGCACTTGACGCGCTGGAAATTGAGCCAGGCAGAGCCCCGCAGATGCCTTGCATTGGTCATTAGCTTGGCGCCGTCCAGCGTTTTGGCAAAGACCTTCTCGCAAAAAGCAATAGAGGCGTCCTGGTCCGCTGTGTCCAGTCCGTGCGCCAGCCAGACATGCTCCGGGCATTCCACAATAAAAGTGGTTGTGGTGTCGTCAAATTTGTAGATGTGCGACTGGAACCAGCCGTGCTCCGTCTTTTCAAACGCGAAGGTAAAAGCGTCGAACAACTTGTGCGTGCCCAGCCAGATGAAGCGGTTGGGGCGCAGCACAATGTCGGGTTTGAAAATGGCTTGGTAATTCGTCCGGATGCGCGAATTGATGCCATCACTGGCAATCACCAGGTCGGCATCGGGGTACTGCAGATCACTCTCCGCATCGGTCTCAAACTCCAGCTTGACACCCAAGGCCTCGCAACGCGCCTGCAAAATATTCAACAACTTTTTGCGGCCAATGCCGACGAAGCCGTGTCCGCCGGAACGGATACGCTGCCCCTTGAACTCCAGCTCAATGTCATCCCAGTGGTTGAAGGCCTGTTGGATTTCCGCCGCGGATTGAGGGTCATGGATGCGCATGTTGTCCATGGTCGCATCCGAAAACACGACGCCCCAGCCAAAGGTGTCGTAGGGCTTGTTGCGCTCGACCACCGTGATGTCGTGCAAGGGGTTGTTTTGCTTCATCAGCAAAGCGAAATACAGCCCCGAAGGTCCTCCGCCTATGCACACAATCTTCATCACATCTCTTTCGTTTCAGGCTACTTTGCCCCGACTGAATATGGATGTAATGTAGATTTAAATAATTTAGATGTAAAGTAAAAAAGTGTGTGTTTTATCGGTAGTTACCCGAGTCCGACTTGTCCATGCTGTGACGCTTTCGCGTGCACTCAGCAGGGCGATCGAAGCCACTGACGGTCAGGTTTAGGACTGAATCCCCGCCTTTTTAATGACAGTCGACCATTTGTTGATTTCGCGGGCCAGGTAGGCTTGGAGTTCCTCAGGTGTGGACGGCGAGGGCTCGCCGCCGTCCGTGCGTATGGCATCGGTGACACGCTGATTTTGCAGTGCTGCCGCCACCGCTACATTCAGCCTGTTAACCACGCTCAGCGGTGTTTTTGCGGGCACGAAGATGCCATACCAGGATGTTGCTTCAAAGCCGGGAACGCCGCCTTCTGCGATGGTAGGCACCATCGGCAGTGTGCTCATTCTCGCCGTGGTCGAAACGCCTAGTGCCGTCAGCAAGTTTTGCTCAATCAGATTCGTGACCGCCGGAGATGTACCGAACAGCAGATCGATCTGTCCTGCCCGCAGGTCGTTGAGCGCGGGGCCGGAGCCCTTGTACGGAACGTGCAGCAGCTTGACGCCGGAGAGCATCTGGAACAGCTCGGCCGCTAAGTGGCCGCCGCTGCCAATGCCCGGTGAGCCGACGCTGATGCTGCCGGGTTTGCTGCGCGCCAATTCCAGCAGTTCGGCCAGATTGCGTACCTTGCGTGATGGCCCCGCCACCAGGACATAAGGGACACGGCTCAGCAGGCTGACCGGTTGCAAGTCCTTGAGAGCGTCGTAGCGCAAGTCCTTGCGCAGGCTCGGGTTGATGGACAAGGAGGGTGTTCCTGTCAGCATCGTGTAGCCGTCAGGTGCTGCGCGCACCACGCTTGAAGTTGCAATGGTGGTGCTGCCACCGGCGATGTTTTCCACGACGACACTCTGGCCAAGCTGTCGGCTCATTTCCATGGCCACCAGGCGCGACACCAAGTCAGTGCCGCCACCAACCGCCAGGGGCACGATCAGGCGTATCGGGCGCGTGGGAAAGACAGTTTGGCCTGCGGCGCGCGCGCCCGATACTGCGGCTCCTAGACTGGCAGCGATGCATCCCAGAACGTGTCGTCTTTGCATTTCTTTTCTCCTGTTGTACCCGTGTTGCTAGGTGATCTTTTGTGTGGTGCCGCAGCGGGCGCCATCGATAAGGTCGGTCGTGCCGTGGCTTTGGGCGTAGTGGTTTTTTTTTGCTATTTTAGAGACCTCTACGTAAGGACAGTCTTTACTCGATTGAGTTGATCAGAGTTCAACCCTGGTGGTTGAACGCCAGGACTCCGCATGAATAACCTCAAACCGATCCGCGTCATGTGGAAATGGTCAAAATAAATACCAAATTTTGATTGGAAGTCTATGCAAGATAACGAACGTTGCTGTGGGACGGGCACCTGCATCATTGACGCACAAGGCGCTTGCTGGTGCGGCCAAGTGTGGGACGGCGAAAAAATGTGCCAGCCTGCGCGGTTACCGATCGGGCCGGATACGGACGACAGCCTAGGCGCCGCGTGATGCGTCGCGCCAAGGCCGTCATGGAAGCACTTGCGGAAGCCGACATCTCACGCATTGTTGAGATGGCTTGGGAAGACCGGACCGCTTTTGAAGCCATTGAAGCGCAGTTCGGTCTGAACGAGTCTTCTGTGGTTTGCCTCATGCGACTTCACATGAAGCCCTCTTCATTCAGGATGTGGCGCCAAAGAATGGCCGGTCGAGTGACCAAACATGCGGTGCTGCGTGGCGCGAAGTTGCTGCGTCATCGAGCTGCTCATACACGCCAGTAGTGCTGCCCCAACGTGCCTTGGTCTGGTTCAAACGCGATCTGCGCGTGCTCGACCACGCGCCCTTGTCGGCTGCACAAAACCAGCATGACGTCCTCGGCCTGTTCATCATCGAGCCCGAATGGCTGCAAAGCCCGGAATGTGACGCCTGCCACGTCGACTTTGCGCTCGGCTGTCTTCAAGAACTTCGCGCCGCTTTGGCCCTGCTTGGCATGCCGCTGCTGGTGCGTGTGGGCCCCGCAACTGAGGTGCTTGAAAAGCTACATTCTGAGGTGGGATTCAGTCATGTGTTGAGCCACGAAGAAACCGGTACAGGTTGGTCTTATCAACGTGATTTGAAGGTTGCTGCCTGGTGTCGTTCGCAGCAAGTGAGGTGGCAGGAATTCACGCAGACCGGCGTTGTTCGCCGTCTGCGCAGTCGTTCGGGCTGGGCTAAGCGTTGGCAGTCGCGGATGGACGCCCCTTTGATTCTGCCCAACGATAGTTTCAACGCCGCTGTGTCAGTGGCGCAACCCGACTTGCCGACCCTCACCAGTTTGGGGCTCGCACCGCACGGCAAGACCTTGCAAGCGGCGGGCGAAAAAGCCGCTCAGCAAACACTCCAATCTTTTCTGCAATCACGCGGGCACTACTACCGCAAAGCCATTTCAAGTCCGCTGTCGGCGCAAGACGGCTGCAGTCGCTTGAGTCCGCATCTGGCCTTTGGCACGCTGTCGATGCGAACCGTACACCAAGCCACCGAGGCCGCTATCGCCAGCACCAACAACCGCGGTTTGGCCTATGCCCTGCGTGGCTTTGCCGGGCGGCTTCGCTGGCACTGCCATTTCATGCAGAAGCTGGAAGATGAGCCCGGTATTGAGTTCAACAATTTCGCCCGCGCCTGTGACGGACTGCGTGAAGATGAGTTCAATCCAGATTACTTTGTGGCTTGGTGTGCCGGGCGAACCGGCTACCCCATGGTGGATGCCTGCATGCGCTCACTCAAAGCCACCGGCTGGCTTAACTTTCGGATGCGGGCGATGCTGGTGAGTTTTTCAAGCTACCACCTGTGGCTGCATTGGCGTGAGCCTGGCCTCTTTTTAGCGCGCCAATTCTTGGACTTCGAGCCGGGGATTCATTGGAGCCAGATGCAGATGCAAAGTGGCACCACCGGCATCAACACCTTGCGCATCTATTCGCCCACCAAGCAGGCGCATGACCAAGACCCCGAAGGGCTGTTCATCCGCCGCTGGGTGCCCGAACTGGCGCGGGTGCCACTGCCTTACTTGGCCGAGCCGTGGAAGATGGACATCAGCGTGCAGCGCATGGTCGGCTGCATCATCGGAGCGGATTACCCGGCCCCGATCGTTGATGAAAAAGTTGCAATGAAGTTAGCCAAAGACCGCTTGTATGGTCTGCGTCAGACCTCTGCGGCACGCCTTGAGGCGGGTGCTGTGCAGGCCCGTCACGGTTCACGCAAAAGCGGTTTGCCTGCAACCGGGCAAGCGCGTAAGAGCACGCGCGGGCGTACCGTCAAAGCCCTGAATGAGCCATCACAGCAAGGCGATCTTTTCTGATCAACACAAAGATGAAAAAAGACTTCAAAGGCAACAAACAATCCCTGCCCAGCAAGCCCTGTGCTGTTTGCGGGCGCAGCATGACGTGGCGCAAGGCGTGGGCGAAAAATTGGGAATCGGTGCTGTATTGCTCTGATGCCTGTCGGGCTAAAAAGAAAAATCCAGTCAGTGCTTAGGGCTTGGAAAATGGCGTCTCCGCATGCACAACAACACCCCCCACCATGGTGAGCAAGGAGTGGATCTTGGCAATCTTGTCCACCGGAATCGTCAGGTAGTCCTCACTCAAAACGACGACATCCGCTAATTTGCCAATTTGAAGTGTGCCGCGGTTCTTTTCGTCGTGGGCGAGCCAGGCACTGCCTTGGGTATACAAGCGAAGCGATTCCATCCGGGAGGGTGTTTCTTCAGGACCACGCAACACGCGGCCTGAGGCCGACTTCCCATCCAGCATCCAGCGCAATGCAATGAAGGGGTTGTAGTCTGCGACACGGTGTGCATCCGTGCCCGCCCCGATGTTGACACCCACCCGCATGGCTGTTTTCATGGGCGGCATGCGCTCGACAATTTTTTCTCCATGAACCGCAAGCGAGCGGTCGCCGTCCAAGTACATGGCGTCCTGCATGGCCCAACCCACGCCCAAGGCTTTCATGCGTTTGAAGGTTGCTTCAGTGCCATTGTTCAGGTGCGCAATCGACCAACGCAGCTGATCGATAGGGAACTCACGGTGCACCCTTTCAAAAACATCCAACAGTTTTCCGACTGAGGCGTTTTCGTGCCAGTGCTGGGTCAGCGTCATGCCGTTTTGAGCGGCCCAACGGGCGACCTCGTAAAACTTGTCTTGATCGGCTTGCGTCGGCTTATCGTTGTTGTACATGCTGAAAGTCACACGCTCACCGACGCCGTTGAACCTCAAAAAATCATCGCCGAACTTCATTGGAAGCAGTTGGGTGAGCTCCTTGAACTCGTTGAACTCTTGGTCTTTCTTTTGTGAGAAATAACTGTAGTTCACGCGTACGGTGAGTTCATGGTCGCGCCAGACTTTGAAGAGGGGGGCATATTCGCTGGGTTCCATGTTGAAGCCACCAGGGTCCATCACGCCGGTCACGCCGACGCGATTGAGCTCTTTGAAGAACTTGCGAGTGCCCGTGACTTTTTGCTCGAAGGTCGGCTTTGGCAACTTGTCGAAAAGCTGCACGATACCGCCCGTGATGGCCCCCGTGGGCTGGCCCGCTGCATCGCGAACCATTTTTCCGCCGCCGGGCAAATCCGAATCAGAGGCGATGTTGAGGACTTGATAGGCGGCTGGCGTCATCATGGCCCAGCCATACATCCATTGCACATAGACCGGATTGTTGGGCGCTGCCAACATCAGTTCTGCCTGCGTCGGGCGGCGGCGTTCTTTGAACTGCTCCTCCGTCCAGCCGCCGGCCACGACCAGCCACTCACCCGGTTTGGCGTTGGCTGCGGCTTGGCGCAGCCGGCCTAAGGCGTCTTCAATGGACGACAGGCCAATCCAGTGGACCTCTGTGCTGTAGCTCAACGCTGCACGGATGGCATGCATATGCGAATCGATCAGCCCGGGAATCACGGTCTTGCCTTTGAGATCCAGCACGCGCGTAGCGGAACCCACCCAAGGTTTCATTTGCAAAGACGTCCCCGTAGCCACAATACGGCCATCTCGCACAGCCAAGGCCTGATAGGTCGTGTTTTTGTCATCAACGCTGAGAATTTTTCCATTTAAAAAAACGGTTTGTGCCGGTTGAGCCCAGACGCTGGACAGGCCCAAAGTCCCAAAAAGTGCACAAGTGCTCAAGAAGCGTTTCATGTGTTGTCGACTTTCAAAGGTTGTTGACGGGATCAAGGCATCCGTGATCCCGTGGTTGGCAATGGCACACTTTGTAACCTTGTGTCAGGGCTACTGTCAATTAAACAGATTGGAATTCTCAATTTCAGTTTTTTGAAGTTGCCAGGTCCGCCTTTGCGCAGCGTCGCAATGTCCCAGGGGTAACTGCGAGAATGTAGATGCATCGTGCGAAAAATGGCAGATGATTCAACAAAGTAACTCGATCAAGTGGAAAAAATTCAATCAAATCAACACTATTTATCTGGCCGCTTATCGGTTGCCCCGATGATGGACTGGACGGATAAACATTGCCGTTACTTTCACCGGCTGTTGAGTCGCCACGCATTGCTGTACACCGAGATGGTCACCACCGGCGCTTTGCTGCATGGTGATGTGCCTCGGCATTTGCGCTTCAACACTGAAGAACACCCGGTGGCTTTGCAGCTGGGCGGCAGCGAACCGGCAGATCTGGCGCAGGCCGCGCGGCTGGGCGAAGCGTGGGGCTATGACGAAATCAACCTGAACTGCGGTTGCCCGAGCGAACGCGTGCAGCGCGGTGCTTTTGGCGCTTGCCTGATGGCTGAACCGCAGCTGGTCGCCGACGGCGTGAAGGCGATGCTTGATGTGGTGAAAGTGCCGGTGACGGTCAAGCACCGCATCGGCATTGACAAAGGCGAGAGCTACGATTTCGTGCGTGATTTTGTTGGAGTCGTGAGTGACGCCGGTTGCCGCACCTTCATCGTCCATGCCCGCAATGCCTGGCTGAAAGGGCTGTCACCCAAAGAAAACCGCGAAGTGCCGCCACTGCGCTATGAGATGGTGCACCAGCTCAAACGCGACTTTCCGCAACTGAACATCATGATCAACGGTGGCATCAACACCGCTGAACAAGTGCACGCGCAATTGCAGCACATCGACGGCGTGATGATCGGCCGTGAGGCCTATCACAACCCTTGGTGGTTGGCCTCGTGGGACACTGACTTTTTTGGTGATGCAGCGCCTACCGAAGCGCTCACACGTGAACACATTGAGGCGCAAATGGTTGACTACATGGCGCGCGAATCAGCCTTGTATGGCACGCCTTGGAGCGCTATCGCCCGACACATGCTGGGCTTGCGCCACGGCTTGCCGGGGTCGCGTCGCTGGCGACAAGTTTGGAGTGACCACAAGCTCAAAACCTTGCCACCCCATGAGGTGATGGTGCTGGCGCACGCTGAGTTAGAAATTAAAACGTGAAGATTACAAAATGATGACTCCAAGAATTGCACTGATACACGCAACGCCCCTGGCCATGGACCCTGTGGCAACCGCTTTTGAGCTGCTTTGGCCAGAAGCCCGGCGGATGAATTTGCTCGATGACAGCTTGAGCGCAGACCTTGCCCGCGATGGCTCTCTGAACCAAGCCATGGTTGACCGCATGGTTTGCCTTGCGCAGTACGTCAAAACGTGCGGTGCTGACGCCATCTTGTTCACCTGCTCGGCTTTTGGTCCCGCCATCGATGAGGTCAAGCGCACGATCGGCTTGCCAACCCTGAAACCGAACGAGGCCATGTTCAGCGATGCGCTGGACATTTGCGAGCAACTCGGTGGCCAGCGCAGCATCGGCTTGTTGACCACCTTCGCGCCTTCAGAAGCGCCGATGCGGGAAGAGCTGCTGGCGGCCATCCAGCAACGCAAGCTCAAGGTGAAGATTGAGGGTGCTTGTGCAACAGGTGGGATGGCTGCTTTGAATGCGGGTGACGCAGCTACTCACGACCGATTGATCATGGACAGCGCCAGAACATTGGCGACTTGCGATGTGCTGATGCTGGGTCAGTTTTCGATGGCACGAGCGCAAGCCTCTGTTGCTGACGCGCTTCAAAAGCCGGTGCTGACCAGTCCGGCCAGTGCCGTGCGCCAGCTCAAGGCGGTCCTCAGCTGCACCTGAGACACGGTTTTTAGTTAAGCGCCGGACTCCCGCGCCAGCTTCTGCCGTTGCTGAAGTAACCCGGTTGAGTGTTAAGCCGCGAGCGAGGTGAGCGTCTTTAACCCTTGCTGATCAAAGTCGAAGGCGTCCGTGCCCGCTGCACGACCGATGCCGGTGTACTCAAACCCTAATTCCGCCATCAAGCTCGGTTCGTACAAGTTGCGACCGTCCAAGATGACGGGCTGCTTCAACAGCTTGGTGAGTTCTGCAAAGTCGGGACTGCGGAACTCGCGCCATTCCGTCACGACAATGAGTGCATCTGATCCGTCAGCTGCTGAGAGGGGTTCTTTGCACAACTCAAATCCCGGTTGTTCTCCCCAGATCTCCTGCGCCCGATTCATCGCCACCGGGTCGAAGGCCTTGACCCTTGCGCCCCGGCTCAGCAGGTCGTTGATCAGGTCAACGCTGGGTGCCTCGCGCATGTCGTCGGTGCCCGGTTTGAAGGCCAAACCCCAGACCGCAAACTGCAGGCCGCTCAGGTCTTGCCCGAAGCGCGCCACCACGCGACGACCCAGCAAACCGCGTTGGCGGTCGTTGATGGCTTGCGTTGCTTTCAACATGCTTAATTCAGCGCCAGCTTCATCGGCGATGTGGGCCAGCGCTCGAACATCTTTTGGAAAGCAAGAGCCGCCCCAGCCGCATCCAGCGTAAAGAAAATGGGTGCCGATGCGGGAGTCGCTGCCGATGCCGACGCGCACATGCTCAATGTCAGCGCCGACTTTTTCTGCCAACAAGGCCATTTCATTCATGAAGCTGATGCGCGTGGCCAGCATGGCATTGGCGACGTACTTGGTCAGTTCGGCACTGCGGACATCCATCATGATCAGGCGGTCCCGATTGCGCAGGAAAGGTGAGTACAAGGCGCGCATGAGCAGCGCGGCTTGTTCGTTGTCGCAGCCAACGACAACGCGGTCTGGCCGCATGAAGTCGTCAATCGCCACGCCTTCCTTCAAAAACTCCGGGTTCGACACCACGGAATACGGCAGCACCGCAGCACGTTGGCGCAAGGCGTTGGCAATCGTCTTGCGCACCAGATCCGCTGTGCCCACAGGCACCGTGCTTTTGTTCACCACGACCTTGTAGTCGTGCATGTGTTCACCAATCGTTTGTGCCACACGCATGACATGTTGCAGGTCGGCCGAGCCGTCGTCAGCGGCCGGTGTGCCGACCGCGATGAACAAGATCGTGCCATGCGCCACAGCGGCTGCCACGTCAGTTGTAAACGTCAGCCGACCCATGGCTGCATTGCGTTGCAACAGTGGCTCTAAGCCGAGTTCATGGATCGGCGAAATACCTTGCTGCAAGTCCGCGACCCGCTTGGTATCAACGTCAACACAGACCACGCTGTTGCCCATTTCGGACAAACAGGCCGCAGTCACCAAGCCGACATAACCGGCACCAAACACGCTGATTTTCATAAGGCACTCCAGATTTTGAGGGGTCTATCTGAAGAGTGATGGTCGCTGCTAATCGTGTCGCAACGATGACGCTTGTGCGTCAAAACTATGACATCAGGCGGCAGGTTTTGGCAAATGCATCAGGGCTTGACCCATCCGGATCTGTTGCCCGTTTTCAATGCCGCTGCACAATTCGAACCCCTTGGGCGCAAAGACAATGATGGTCGAGCCATGTTCAAACCAACCCAACTCCTGCCCTTTGACGCAAAGGGCAGCGCACGGCATTTCATTGGCGCCACGGTAGCGCAAATGCAACAACACATTTAAAAAATGCAGGCGCATGCTGGCGACCAAAATGGCGGCCACTGGCACCAGGGCTATCGGCTGGCCGGTGGCTGTCAAACGGGCGCGCAGAACCGCGCGTTCATTGCGGCAAAACAGGCGCTCGACTCTTTTCAGGGCAATCGGGTTGACGTTCCAGGTGTCTCCGCTGATGTAGGTCACATGCTCTACCGTCATGTCGTGGGGCGCGTGGAAGCGGTGGTACATCCCCGACGTCAAGCGCAGCGTGACATAACTGCCGTCGTTGAACGCGGACGTGTCTTGACTGGGGCCAAAGAGTTCGGCGATTGAATACGGAAAGCCCTTGGCTTGTATCACCAAGCCATCTTCGACCCTCCCGCAGGCGCCCACGATGGCGTCGCTGGGGCTGCTCATGACCATCGGGTTTGGGTCGATCACCCTGGCGCCAGCTTTGAGCTCGCGGGTGAAGCACTCATGCAGGCTGCCGAAGGTTGGCTGCTTGGCGTCGCTCAGGTCCAGCTCGGTGAACAGGCGCCAGCCCCGGATGGATAAACGTGCAAGCAGGGGACTCCGGATGTGGCTGAACCAGCCCATGAAGCGCGTCAGCAAGATGCGCGGGACACGGTTGGTGAGCAGGAAGTTGATGTCTTCCTGCAGAAAAAAGCGACGAAAAAAATCAGTTTTCATAGAGTTGTCAAAAAAGGTAGTTAGCGTTGTGGAGTTTTAAAACTGAGGACTATATGAACGACAGCATTGCTCTCCCGTTATTTGCTTTGGGTGTCTTGGCTTGGGTGCTGCCAAAAGCCAAGCGACGGCTGGAACTTTCCCGCGCCAAGCATCGATCGTTGGCCGGTCACTCGCGCATCGCCAAACGCATCGCCGGGCTGCTGCCGGGCTACGCCTATGACGAGGCCACCTTCTTTAATTCGGACCATGCCGACAGCGCTGTGGTACAGCGACGGCGCGATGGGTTTGCCAAATTGGCGGCACTTTACGCTGCGCGTTTCCCCAAAAGTGTCGCCATGACGGCCAGCGCCCGCGAGATCATTTCGGACCTGCAGTTCACCGGTCGTTACCGGGTGCCTTACCAGTACAGCGACTATCTGAGCCAACACATCAAAAGCGGCAGTTTTGTGAAAGCATCGCAGGGCGTCACCGTGACCGACCTGGATGACAATGTTTTTTACGACCTGACCGGTTCTTACGGCGTGAACCTGCTGGGGTATGACTTTTACAAGGCCAGTATTGAAACCGGTCAGCAGCTGGTGAAAGATCTCGGGCCGGTCTTGGGTGCGTACCATCCTTGCGTGATGGAAAACGTGACCCGACTCAAAGCCATCTCGGGTTTGGACGAAGTGTCCTTTCACATGTCCGGCACAGAAGCGGTGATGCAGGCTGTGCGCCTGGCCCGTTACCACTCCAAGCGCAGTCATCTGGTGCGCTTTAGTGGCTCCTACCACGGCTGGTGGGAAGACGTTCAACCCGGTCCCGGCAATCCGTTGCCGCCGCGGGAGACCCACACGCTGAAAGAGATGGACGAGCGCACGCTTCACGTGTTGCGCACGCGCAATGACATTGCCTGTGTGCTGGTCAACCCGCTGCAAGCTTTGCACCCGAATGCGCCGGCGCCTGGCGACTCGTCGCTGGTCGACAGCAGCCGTCGTGTGGCCTATGACCGGGTGGCTTACACCGAGTGGCTCACAAAGCTTCGGGCGGTTTGCACTGAGCGCGGGATTGTGCTGATTTTTGACGAGGTGTTTCTCGGCTTCCGTTTGGCGCAAGGGGGCGCGCAAGCTTACTTTGGCATTCAGGCCGACATGGTGACCTACGGCAAGACCCTGGGCGGCGGTTTGCCCGTGGGCGTGGTGTGCGGCAAGTCGGCGCTGATGAAACGCTACCGGGAGGATAGACCGGGCGACATTTGTTTTGCACGCGGCACCTTCAACGCCCATCCTTATGTGATGGGCGCCATGAAGGCTTTTCTGGATGCGCTGGAGACCCCCGCTATCGCGCAACTGTATGACGGCATTGATGAACGCTGGGACGGCAGGGCCCAACTGCTGAACGGCCGGCTCGAGGAACAGGGTTTGCCGGTTCGGGTGGCGAATATGTCGACGGTGTGGACGGTGCTTTACACCCAGCCTTCCCGCTACAACTGGATGCTGCAGTTTTACTTGCGCGCGCATGGTCTGGCCTTGAGCTGGGTTGGCAGTGGCCGTCTCATTTTTAGCTTGAACTATGGTGACGCTGAGTTTGGGGAAGTCGTCCAACGCTTTGCAGCCGCAGCACAGGCCATGCAAAACGATGGCTGGTGGAGTGGTCCTGAGCAAACCAATCAAACCATACGCAAAGGAATTTTCAGGGAGATGTTGCGGCAACCACGTTGAGCTTTTACACGTCAGGACTCAATGGAGTCCTGACGGTGTTCCGGCTCACTTGTGGTTGACGTGCGCCATCGGGTCAATCATCTCGCCGCGCATCAAAGCCAGCGGGGCCTTGTGGTACAGCATGATGTCGTGGAAGGGGTCAGTGATGATCTTGATGGCCCAGACGATGCCCGTCCACAAGTCTTGTTGAATCCAAAGTTGCAGCACACGGAACACCAAACCAGCCACGCCCAGTGCCAGCCAAGCCAAGCCAACGTCGTGCAGGAATTCCATTAGCCCATTTGCGGGGGCAATTTGCCCTAGCAGGGAAGGTTGCAGCCACAACACCACTGGCACCAGAGCCCAGACGGCCAGCAAAACTATTTTGCGGCGGATGTTGTAGCCAATCTTGATCTCTTCTTTGTGCGCGTCGGTGGCCTGATTCACTGTGTCGTAGCCCCGCGGTTCAAAAAAGAAGTGACCAGCTTGACGGCTGGTCATGGAAACTGTCCAGGCCAATAACGCCGCCCAGGCAGGATTGACAAACAACAGCGCATAGGCAGTCACAAAACTGATGGCGCTGATGAGGTGCAGGCTTTGGTTGATCCGGCTGTGGTGGTAGTAGCGGTGGTCATCCCACCGCTGGGTTTTCAACTGTTGAAAAAAATCGTTCACATGGGCCTCACAAAGGTTCGGGGGGGGAGGGCGATATGCCCTAGCGGGTATCAATAGCGAACTCAATTTAGCTGCTTAATATGAAAGTTTCGTGACGTCGGCGTTTCAATTTGAAGAACCGATTTGTCACAAATTTGTTACGAAATGGCGGCATCATCAGGAAATGGCTTATGAATACGCTCACAACTTGCTGGTTGAAAATTTCCCGGCACATCGCCGTTCCCTGCGCGTAGCGGTGGTGTCGGAAACGTATCCGCCGGAGGTCAATGGAGTGGCTGTCACACTGGCGAAAGTGGTGGACGGTTTGCGTGCCGCTAACCACGCGGTTCAACTGATTCGTTTGCGCCAGGGCGGTACCGATGCGGCTTGCGAAGATGACCGGCATCCAGCCTACCAAGAGGTCTTGATGCGTGGTTTCCCGATCCCACGCTACCCGGAGTTGCGCATGGGCATGCCGTCGAAAAGCGCTCTTATCCGGCTTTGGCAACTCAAGCGCCCCGATGTGGTCCACATTGCAACTGAAGGTCCACTCGGCTGGTCTGCGTTGCGCGCCGCTATGTACCTCCGGTTGCCCGTCTCCACGGACTACCGCACCAATTTTCAGAGCTATAGCGCGCACTATGGTGTTGGTTTTTTGTACAAGCCGATCATGGCTTACCTCAAGAAGTTTCATAACTATGCGCACTGCACCATGGTGCCAACCGAAGCCTTACGGGTTTCATTGGCTGACGCCGGTTTTCAAAAACTGAAAGTGGTCAGCCGGGGGGTTGACACGTTGGCCTACGACCCGGCGCACCGCAGCGAAGAGCTGCGTGCTCACTGGGGGCTGGCAGCCGATGACTTGGCGGTGGTCTGCGTTGGACGACTTGCTCACGAGAAAAATTTGGCATTGCTGTTGAAGGCCTTTGAAGCGATTCAGGCGCGTGACCCGCGGGCCAGGCTGGTGCTTGTCGGCGACGGCCCCATGCGGCAGGAATTGCAAGTCCGCTGCCCCGGCGCAATTTTTGCCGGTCAATTGCGTGGCAAGCCCCTGGCTGAACACTATGCGTCAGCTGACCTTTTCCTGATGCCCAGTCTCACTGAGACTTTTGGCAATGTGACCACGGAAGCCATGGCCAGCGGCTTGCCGGTGGTGGCCTTTAATTACGCCGCTGCAGCGGCGTTAATCATCAACAGTGTCAACGGAAGCCTGGTGCCAACGGACGATGCTGATGGTTTTGTGTCCGCAGCGCTAGTGATGGCTGCTGAGCCCCTGCATCGACAGAGCATGGGCATTCAAGCCAGGCAAACGTCGTTGCAACTCGACTGGAGTTGCATCGTTCAAAAGTTTGAGGACGTTCTCCAAGAAGTCATCGATCAATCTCGCGTCACCACTTAATTCCACGCTTGATCAGCCAGCCCATCGCCGCCGCGGTAAACAGACCAAACAGGGTCATGAGCGGTACGATGGATATATCTGCGGCAACCAAGGTTGCATACACCCCCAGCATGCACAACACGCTTAGATTTTCATTGAAGCCCTGGACGGCGACTGATCTGCCAGCACTCAAAAGTACGAAGCCACGGTGTTGTAACAGGGCATTCAGCGGGACCACCAAAATACCCCCCACCACACCAATCAGCGCGAGGAACAGCAAGGCGGCGCTGACCACCTGCACATGGGCGATGACCGTGATCAGCAGCCCCATCAAAATGCCAGCCGGAAGAACGCGTTTGGCGTGCCGCAGGGGAATCCATCGACCGGCGATCCCCGCGCCCACAACGACCCCCACCGCGACAGCCGTTTGCAGGTAGGCAGATTGTTCCAGTGGCAAGGCTAAAACGTCAGCCGACCATTTCAAGACAATGAATTGCAGGGTTGCACCCAGGCCCCAAAAAATGGTGGTGACCGCCAGCGACAGGCCGCCCTGAGCATCCCGCCACAGCAGAAGATTGGCACGCCAAAAATCTTTGATCAAAAGCAGCGGGTGCAGGGTGCTTGCCGGGTAGCGGACACCGCTGTGCGGGATACCTAAATTGAGCAGACTCGCCGCACCGTAAATCATGAGCAGCACCAGCAGCGAGGTGTAGATCGGTGACATGGCCACCAAGCTATCAACGCGCAACAGCCCATTCAGGGCTGCGATCACGCTGGTGTTGACCAACACACCTCCGAGCACGGCCCCCAAAAGCGCGGCGCAGACCACCGAGGTTTCAAGCCAGCCATTGGCTTTGACCAAGAGATCAGGGCCGACAATTTCGGTGATCAGACCGTACTTGGCCGGCGCATACGCCGTAGCGCCTAAGCCTGCGATGGCAAAGGCGACGAGTGGATTAAATCCCAGCAGCAAGGCCACAACGCCGAGAATTTTCACGCCGTTCATCCAGGCCATCAAGAGGGCTTTTGGGAACGCATCAGCCAGGGGACCGACAAAGGGCGCGAGCACCACGTAGGAAATGGTGAAAACGAATTTGAGCATCGGGGCCCACCAAGCCGGAAGTCCCTGCTCCGAAAGAAGGGCAATTGACACGATCAACAGAGCGTTGTCAGCCAGTGCCGAAACAAACTGAGCCGCAATGATGAGATAAAACCCAGTTGGCATCGGCGAGATTGTGGCGACCTATTAAGTCAGTAGATCGACAAAACGATGACGTTTCAGTGACGCACGTGCTAAGGCTTGTGCATGATCTCAATCACCTTGTAACTGGGGCAGGCGTAGCGCTCGATGTCGTAGGCATTCAAGGGGAAAGAGCCACAGTTTGAAAGTCTGCGAAAGACCGAATGGTAAATACCGCATTGGTAGCGCCCCTCTGCTATCGGCTCTAAAAACATACAGCGCTTGTCCATGCAGCAGTTGCCGCACTGCACACAGGAGCCGGTGATGCCGGCGGGTACCACCTTGGCGCGACCCAACACGTCTTCAAAGTAGTGCTGTGCCGGCCCTTCCCGGAGCGCTTCAATATGGATGCGCATTTTCCGAATGAAACCCGCGTAGTCCAAGATGTATTTTCGACGCCCAAATACCATGCTTGCGCACATGGGCGCCACCGGTAGCATCAGCCTCAGTGTGCCGATATAGGCATTGGCCAACTGCGGTGCGATATGCCTGACATAAAAATTCACGAAAGAAGAAGTGGGCATCAAAACCTAGTCGGTAAAACCATCGAACAGACGGTTAGCAAGTCGATTTTGAGTCGAGCGAGTGAAGCTTTGATGACATTGTCAAAGTGAGCATCAACCTGCAGGGCCAACGGGAGCTTTCTGGCAAACTACCGGCATCATGACACCCTTACATCACCACACGATACAAGCCAAACTCGCTGATCTGTTGCCAACGCAAGGGGCGATTGGCTACATGGAGGTGAGTCAAAAACGGGCTGAATGGCAGCGCCTTTCTAAAAAAATGCGCAAGGCATTGATTGCCCAACACTGGTTTCCGAGTGTGCTGGGCCCGCAAGGCCGTTATTACATTGTTGACCACCACCATTTAGGCATGGCTTTGCACGAAGAGGGGCAAGAGACGGTGCTGCTGACTGTTTTAAAGGATTTGTCGTGGCTTGACGTTGACACGTTTTGGCGGGTGATGGAGTTTCATCAGTGGGCACATCCGTACAGCGAAACGGGGAAGCGCATTTCCTTTCATCAATTACCCAGCCAGGTCTCTGCCCTGAAAGACGATCCCTACCGCAGTCTGGCCGGGCTGGCCCGCAAGGCGGGTGCGTTTGCCAAAGATGTGACGCCGTTCAGTGAGTTTCTATGGGCCGACTACTTCCGCCCCAGGGTCAAGAAGCAGCAGCTTCTAAACGCCATGGATGACGCTGTGGCCTTGGCGTTGGCCTTGGCAAGGCATCCGCAAGCCAGCTATTTGCCCGGCTTCGTCCAGACATAACCTTGCCAACTCAAACTGGATTTGGCCTTGGAGAACGGGCTGGGGATGCTGCGGATCGGCGTTTTTCGAAATACTTAAGAACCCCATAGGTGGCCAGCCCAATCAGGGCCGATGCCAGAACAAAGCCACCATAGGCTACCGGCCATTCAATGCCTTGCGTCATCATGGAAAACTCGGACATGCCGCCCATGCCCGCCAAGATGTTGATGGGCATGAACACCACGCTGAAGACGGTCAACTGGTTCACGCGTTTATTCTGATTGATGTTGATGAAACCGATGGTGGCATCCATCAAGAAGTTGATCTTGTCGAATAAAAAGGCGGTGTGGCTGTTGAGCGATTCAATGTTTCGCAAGATTTGCTTGGAGTCTGAGATTTGATCCGGCGTCAGCAAACGTCCACGCATCAAAAAACTGAAAGCTCGTTGGGTATCTAAGATGTTGCTTCGTATACGGCCGTTTTGATCTTCTTCTTCCGCAATATCTGCCAGAATTCCGGCGGCCTCCTGGTCGGTGATGGCCTCGCTCAACACATGACGACCCACAACCCCGAGCTTGGCGTAGATGTTTTCCAGAGAATCGGCTGAAACCTCAACGTCGGCACCATACAAATCTAACAGCAAGTCAACGCAGTCGGACACGTCACCCGGTTGCGTCAGTGCGCGGCGGCGCTGCAATCTGAAAACAGGCAACTCTTCGTTGCGCAATGAAAAAAGAATGCCACCATGCAGAATGAAAGCGACGGGCACGCTTCGTGAGTTACCTTCACGGTCATGCAAAAAATTGGAGTGAAGGTGAATGTCATCGTTCTCTTCAACATGAAAACGCGCACTCACCTCCAGGTCGGTGGCTTCAATCGGGTCTGGCAGTTCCACGCCAAAGTGAGAGCCGACAAACAGCCGCTCGGCTTTGGAGGATTTGATCAGGTCGACCCAAATCGGTTTAGCGCCTTCTAAGTCTTTTCGACCGGTCATCGGGATGTTGCGAAGCCGCCCCTCTATCAATCCGTAGACATTGATCTTGCTTTCAGCGAAATCGGGCTGCCGGTCGCCAGCAACCTCTGCTCTTCGTTGGTCTGACATTTCCCACAACACGTCGTTTTCGCGTTCTTTGGGTAGTTTTGCCCATAGATTTTGGGCATCTTCTAATGGCAGGGAGTCCAGGTAGCCGCCGAGTTCTGTGGAACTTTGTTTGGCAATAAAGTTATGCAGCTCGGCATCGTGTTGCTTTTGCAGCAGAGATTGCACGACATCGTGCTTGTGCATTTTTTGGCTGTGGACCATACCGTCAACCAGCTTTTGTTTGCCCAACATGGCGATGAGATTTTCAAGAGACATGGATGGTGGATGCGGGGGAAAAGCGATTTGTGTAAATCTTATGAATTTATTGTGTCAATGGCGTGACATTTTGGACTGTCGATGACGGCAATCTAAGGGGCCTCAAATGTGGCACATGAATCAAGCCGATGCTCATCCAGACAGCCAGGCTGAAATACGCGGACATCCAGATCACTTCGGTCTCCCAGTCGGCCCATCGATGGGACACCACCCACCTGCCTGAGACATCTAGAAACCCCTGCGTCACGCTGAGAAATTGACGCCCATGGTCGTTGTCAAATGTCCAGCGTGACCAGTACATGGGGACATCAACCAAAAACATGTAGAGGGCGTAGATGGCACCGATGGCGCTGAAGGTGGCCAGAATGGTGCGGTGCTCTCGGTGACTTCGCGGCAGCGCATGCAAATAACTGGCAGCCAACATCAATGCGCAAATTCCCCACAGCGACTCTTCGATGACATGACCCAGATTTGACGTTGTCAGCACCGCATACCAAGAGAAAATTTCGGCGATAAGAATCATGGGAACGACAGCGTGAGACACCATGATGCCAACCTGATTTTCAGTTGTCCGTGCAATGCCTCTAGA